>NZ_JASCPA010000033.1:0-52831 GCF_029959715.1 Pseudomonas sp. PS02288
TGCGCCGCCACCGGCGCCAGCAGCAGCGGCATCGACAGCGTCTGGCCGAGCAGATCGCAGCGCGTGCTGGCCCCGCCCAGGTCGGCCAGCACGCGCCCTTGCAGGCGAATCTCGGCGAAGGCTTCGCGGTTGCGCCGCAGCGTCGCCTCGTCCGCCGCACCACCTTGCAGGTACGCCCAATAGCCCGGCTCGATGCAGGCGGCGGCGCGCTGCTCGAAGTCGTCGAGGCTGTACACGGCAGGAATCAGCGACACGGACATGGGAATGGCTCGCAACGGGACGGAAGGCGCATCCTGCCCGCCGCGCCCGCGCCTGTCGATGACCTGCGGCAGCGCCTACTTCAGGTACCAGCCCCAGGGCTCGGGGCTGATGTACTCGGTGACCTGTTTCACTTCCAGGTAGTTGTCCAGCCCCCAGCGGCCCAGTTCACGGCCGATGCCGCTCTGCTTCATGCCGCCCCAGGGCGCCTCGCTGAAGGTCGGCTGCGAGCAGTTGATCCACAGAATGCCAGCGCGCAGCCGGTTGGCGACCCGCGCGGCGCGCGCCGGGTCGGCCGACATCACCGCCGCGGCCAGGCCGAAGCGGCTGTCGTTGGCCAGGCGAATCGCCTCCTCTTCGCTACGGAAGCGCTTCACGCAGAGCACCGGGCCGAAGATTTCCTCGCGCCAGACGATGCTGTCCACGTCTGGCTCGTCGAAGATCGCCGGCTCGACGAAGTAGCCGCGCTCCAAGCCGCTCGGCCGGCGCCCGCCGGTGAGCAGTCGGGCGCCGCTGGCCTGGCCCTGGGCGATGAAGCCGAGCACCTTGTCGTACTGGCCGCGGCTGACCAGCGGGCCGAGCAGCACGCCCTCCTCCAGACCGTTGCCGATGCGGATCTTGCGGGTTTCCTCGACCAGTCGCTCGAGCAGGCGCGGCGCCAGCCGTTCGTGCACCAGCAGGCGCGAAGTGGCGCTGCATACCTGGCCCTGGTTCCAGAAGATGCCGAACAGGACCCACTCCACCGCGGCCTCGACGTCAGCATCCTCGAAGACGATGAACGCCGACTTGCCGCCCAGCTCCAGGCTGATGTTCTTGATGTCCGCGGCGGCCGCCGACATGATTTTCGAGCCGGTCGGAACGCTGCCGGTGAAGGCCAGCTTGTCCACCCCGGGATGCGCGGCCAGCGCGCTGCCGGCCTCGCCGCCGAGGCCGGTGACGACGTTCAGCACGCCGGCCGGCAAGCCGATGCGGTCGGCCGCGGCGGCCAGTTCCAGCGCGCTCAGCGAGGTCAGCTCGGACGGCTTGAGCACCACCGTGGCGCCTGCCGCCAGGGCCGGCGCAACCTTCCAGGCGGCCATCAGCAACGGGTAGTTCCAGGGGATGATCTGGCCCGCCACGCCGACCGGTTCGTAGCGCAGCGAGCAGCGGAAGCGCTCGTCGGGTAGCGCCAGCGGCTCGTTCTGGCGGCCGTCCAGCTCGCGGGCGAGGCCGGCGTAATAGCGGAAGCAGCCGATCGCGTCGCCGACGTCCCAGCGCGCTTCCGGCAGCGGCTTGCCGTTGTCGCGCACTTCCAGCACGGCGAGCTCTTCGTGGCGCGCCTCCAGGCCGTCGGCGAGCAGGTCGAGCCACGCCGCGCGCTCGGCGCCGCGGCTCTCGCCCCAGTTGCGGAACGCCTGGCGGGCCGCGCGCACGGCGTGGTCGATGTCTTCCTCGGTCGCCGCCGGCAGGCTGTGCAGCGGTTCCTCGGTGGCCGGATCGAGGGTCTCGAAGCGGCCACCCAGGTCGGGGCCGACCCATTGGCCGTTGATGTACAACTGGTCGCGCATGGCGTTCACCTTCAGGGCAGTAAGCAGGACGGATCAGGCGCCGGGCTGGCGGTTCTGCAGGTAGCGCGAGGCCACCAGCAGCGCCAGCGAGGCGGCGATGATCACCGTGGACAGCGCGTTGATCTCGGGCGTGATGCCGCGCCGGATCGAGGAAAAGATGTAGATCGGCAGGGTGGTTTCGGAGCCGGCGACGAAGAAGGCGATGATGAAATCGTCGAAGCTGAAGGTGAAGGCGAGCAGGAAGCCGGCGAGGATCGCCGGGGCGATCTGCGGCAGGATCACCCGGAAGAAGGTCGACAGCGGCGGTGCGTAGAGGTCCGCCGACGCTTCCAGCAGGGCCTTGTCCAGCGCCTCGACGCGGGTCCGCACGATGACCATGACCAGCGCCATGGTGAACAGCGAGTGCGCCGCCACCACCGTGCCGAAGCCCATGCGCAGCCGCGGCAGCGCTGGATCGATGGCCTGCAGCAGCGGGTTGAGCAGGTCGAACAGGGTGATGAAGGCGATTAGCGTGGCGATGCCGATGACGATTCCCGGCACGATGATCGCGCAGTAGGTCAGCGCGTCGAAGAAGCGCCGCACGCGACCGCCGACACGCTGCAGGCCGAACACCGCGAGGGTGCCGAACAGCGTCGAGAGCAACGCCGAGCAGAGGGCGATCAGCGCGCTGTTGCCCAGCGCCTCCATGATGAACGGGTTGCCGAAGGCGCGGCCGAACCACTGCACCGAGCAGCACTGGAAGGACAACCCGCTACGCCCGGCGTTGAAGGCGAACAGCATGATCAGCGCGATGGGCGCGTAGAGGAACAGGTACAGCGACGTCGAATAACTGCGCAGCCACATCTCACAGCACTCCGTCGCGGCTGGCGCCGCCGAAGCGCGCCGCGAGTTTCAGGTAGACCAGGATGATCGCCAGCATCAAGGCCACCAGCGTCATCGCCAGGGCGCTGCCGAACGGCCAGTTGCGCGACTGCAGGAACAGGTCGACCAGCGCGTTGCCGACGAAGAACACCTTGCCGCCGCCGAGGATCGCCGGAATCAGGAACTCGCCCATCAGCAGGATGAACACCAGCATCACGCCGGTGATCATCCCCGGCGCCGACAGCGGCAGGGTGACGCGGCGGAAGGTCTCGAAGCGGCTCGCGCCGAGGTCGCCGGAGGCTTCCAGCAGGCGCTTGTCGAGTTTCTCCAGGCTGACGTAGAGCGGGAACACCATCAGCGGCAGGTAGCCGTAGACGATCCCCACCAGCACCGCGGTGGGCGTGTTGATCAGCCGCACGCCTTCCAGGCCGAGGCTCGCCAGCAGCGCCGGGATGCCCTTGCCGCCGAGGATGAAGATCCAGGCGTAGGTGCGGATCAGGAAGCTGGTCCAGAACGGCACGATCACCAGGGTCAGCAGCAGCGAGCGGTTGCGCCGCACCTTCACCGCCAGGAAGTAGGCCAGCGGATAGGCCACCAGCAGGCACACCAGGGTGCCCAGCGGCGCCAGCACCAGGGTGTTGCTGAAGGCGCCGGCACGCGAGCCCAGCGCCAGGTAGTTGTCGAGGGTGAAGCCGCCGCCGTAGCCGCCCACCGAGCTGCGTTCGCCGAAGCTGAACACCAGGATGACCAGCAGCGGGATCAGCAACAGCAGCAGGAACCACAGCGTCGAGGGCAGCAGCAGGAGCCAGGTGACGCGCCGGCCGAGGCCCGGCGCTGGCGCCACCCCGGCGGGCGGCGCATTGACGGCGGTGTTCATTGGCGAATCCCCGTGCATAGGCAGGACCTCAGGCATTCGGCTCCCCTTCCCCGGCGGAAATAGCAGGCATCGTCACGCCGCCTTGAAGCGCGCCATCAGCTCGGCGCGCACGGGGCTGGTGAGGGTCGCCGCGGCGCCGAACTCCAGGTGGCTGAGCAGCTCGGCGGCCGGGTACATGATCGGGTCCTCGAGCATTTCCTTGGGCAGCAGCGCGTCCACGCGCTTGTCGCCGCTCGGGTAGCCGTGGGCCTCGACCTCCAGCTTGTTGTGCGCCGGATCGAGCAGGTAGTTGATCAGCGCGTAGGCCGCATCGCGGTGCTCGGCGCCCTTGGGAATGGCGAAGAAGTCGCTCCACAGTTCGCCCCCCTCGCGGCCCAGGGCGAACTGCATGTCGGGGTTGTCGCGGTGCAGCTGCGAGGCGTCGCCGGTCCAGCACATGGCCATCCAGGCATCGCCGCTGCGCATCGACGGCTGGATGTCGGAGTTGATCGCGAACAGGTGCGGCTTGCAGTCGATCAGCAGCTTCTCGGCGTCGGCCAGCTCCTTGGGATCCAGCGAGTTGAAGCTGTAGCCGAAGTACTTGAGCGCGTTGCCGATGGCGGTGAGCTGGTAGTCGTGGACGATGGTGCGGCCCGAGGCGCTGGTCTTGGTCAGGTCCCAGAACTGCTTCCAGCTGTCCACCGGGGTCTTCAGCGCGCTGGAGTCGTAGACGATGCCGGTGGTGCCCCAGTTCTTCGGCACCGCATAGACCTTGCCGTCCACCGTGCCCTGGGCCATGAAGCGCTGCTCGAAGGCCTTGGGATCGAAGTTGGGGATGCGCGCGAGGTCCAGCGGTTCGATCAGGCCCAGCTCGACGTAGGTGCTGATGGTGTAGTTGGTCGGCACGAACAGGTCCCAGCCGCTGCCGCCGGCCTGCAGCTTGGCGAGCATCTCCTCGTTGGAGCCGAACACGTTCATCTGCACCTTGGCGCCGGTGGCTTCGGCGAAGGCGGCGAAGTTTTCCGGGTTGTGGTAGTTCGGCCAGGTCGCCAGGTTGACGCGGTCGCCCATACTGCCCTTCTCGGCGGCGAAGGCGCGGCTGGTCAGCAGCCCCGGCATGTTCGCCGCCATCACCGCGGCGGCCAGGCCGAGGCCGGTGCGGCCGAGGAAGTCGCGGCGGGTGATCGAGCCGTTCTGCCAGCTGCGTAGGGTCTTGATGAAAGTCTTCTTGTCCATCGTCCGTCTCCTGGTCGTCGTGTCGTTCTAAAAGGGTCGAAGCGTCAGTTCAGACGGCCATCGCCAGGCCCTTGGCCTGGTCCCAGCCGATGCTCACCGCCGCGCCGTGCTCGAAATCGCCCTGCGGCGCGCCGCCCTGGCGTGGAACGCGCACGCAGACGACGCCGAACGGGCCGGTGCGCACGCGGTACTCGGTGAGGTTGCCGAGGTAGATGCGGTCTTCCACCACGCCGTCCAGGCGCACCTCGGCGCTCGGCGGGGCGCTCAGCGCGCCGATGGCGATCAGTTCCGGGCGCACCGCGATGCACGCGGCGCTGCCGGCGAACAGCCGCGCGCCGCTGCCGCTCGCCGGGCTGGCGAGCTCCAGGCCATTGCCGGTGTCGAGCACCACGCGGTCGCCGTCGAGGCGTCGCACGGTGCCGTCGAAGAGGTTGGATTCGCCGATGAAGTCCGCCACGTAGCGGTTCGCCGGGGTCTCGTAGAGCGCCTCCGGGCTGGCGGTCTGGATGATCTTGCCGTCGCGCATGATGCTGATCGAGTCGCTCATCGAAAGCGCTTCTTCCTGGTCGTGGGTGACCAGCACGAAGGTGATGCCGACCTCGCGCTGCAGGCGCAGCAGTTCGGACTGCATCTCCTTGCGCAGCTTGCGGTCGAGCGCCGCCAGGGGTTCGTCGAGGAGCAGCACGGTGGGCTTGTTGACCAGCGCGCGGGCCAGCGCCACGCGCTGCTGCTGGCCGCCGGACAGTTCGTGCGGCTTGCGCGCGCCGAAGCCGGACAGGCGCACCATCTCCAGCGCTTCGTCGGCCAGGCGGCGCTGCTGCGCGCGATCAGGACGCGGCGTGCGGTAGCGCAGGCCGTAGGCGATGTTCTCCGCCACCGACAGGTGCGGGAACAGCGCGTATTGCTGGAACACCATGTTCACCGGGCGCTGGAACGCCGGCACGCCGACTACGTCGCGGCCGGCCAGCAGCACCTGGCCTTCGCTGGGCTGCTCGAAGCCGGCGATCATCCGCAGGGTGGTGGTCTTGCCGCAGCCGGAGCCGCCGAGAAAGGTGTGGAAGGCGCCGCGCGCGACACGGAAGTTCAGGCCATCGACGGCGGTGACGCCGCCGTAGCGCTTGACCACGCCGTGGAACTCGATATCGAAGGACTGCCCGTACTCGCTCACGCTTCTTCCCCTGCGGTTGCATTGCAGGGTTCACGCTATCAACCGGCTTCGCGCCGCGTATATATCCCCCGGGGGATAGAGGCGATCAGCCGGTGGCGCGCAGGTCCGCCGCACGCTCGGGCAGCGTCAGCTCGCGGATGAACAGGCCGAGCAGCTCCGACTGGCTGCCGATGCCGAGGCGGGCGTAGAGGTTCTTGCGGTGGATCTTCACCGTGCCGGGGCTGATCGCCAGCAGCTCGGCGATGGACGCGCTGGAGTGCCCGCGCAGCAGCAGACGCACGATCTCCTGCTCGCGCGCGGTTAGCACCCCGGCGCCGAAGCGGGCGAAGGCTTCGTGGACGCTGTAGTCCAGGTCCTGCGCCGGGCGCGGCCGCTCGGCGCGACGCAATTGCCAGGCTTCGCGGACCACCTGTTCGACCACCGGCCGGGCGCATTCGAGGATCTGCATCTCGTCGCGCGAGTAGGCCGGGCTGGACACGCTGCGCATCAGCGAGAGCACCGCCTTGGCGCCGCAGTCGAGGTCGACGAAGAAGGCGATTTCCTCGGTCTGGCCGGTTTGCTGGTAGTAGGTCAGGTAGTACTCGCCGAGGTAGAAGTGGTCCGGCGCCAGCTGCCGCAGCCGCCACAGCCCGGCGGGCTGGTTGCGCGTGCAGGCCAGGTAGAAGGGATCGAGCAGGTAGGGGCCGGCCTGGTAATCCTCGACGTAGATGTGCCGGGTGTCGGCGGGAAAGGTGTCGAACAGCGCCAGCGGCCGGTGATTGCCCTCATAAACGAACAGCACGAAGTGATCCACCGGGCAGACCTGCCGCAGCCACTGGCTCAACCCGCGCAGGCGCGCACGACCGGGTTCGAGCGACAACAGGTGGGCGATGCCGCAGCTCCAGTGCTTGAGGAATTTATGGGGCATGGGCGATCTCGCTCGGCCGCTGGACGAAGGTGCGGCGAAAAAATGCACGATCTGCGCCAGCCCTCCGCAAGCCCCGTGGCAGCGCGATCCACCCTTGCGCTGCGACCGACCCGCGCACCGCTTTGGGTCATCCGACCCCAATCGAGGTAACGCAACCGTCCCACCCCACAGATGCGCCCCCTCGACCGTGGGGTGGGTTAGCGGCGATATGCAAAGGAATCAACCACACCACCCACCTCCACCGCCGCGTAACCCACCAGGTGGTGGTTGGCGATACCTCGCTTGGTGGGTTACGGCCCGGAAGCACCGCGATTGCCCGGCCCCACACGGTGCGCCTAACCCACCCTACGGATGCGCCAAGCCCGACCGTAGGGTGGGTTAGCGGCGATGTGAAGAGGAATCGACCCCACCCCCACCTTCACCGCCGCGTAACCCACCGGGCGGTGGTCGGCGATAGCTCGCTTGGTGGGTTACGGCCCGGAAGCACCGCGATTGCCCGGCCCCACACGGTGCGCCTAACCCACCCTACGGATGCGCCGACCTTGACGGCGGCGATGTGCCGAGAACGCCTGCGTTACGGCTTCTTCGGCTTGCCGCCCTTGGGCGCGCCCTTCGCCGGGCCTTTGCCGAAGGCCGGTGCCTTGCGCACGGCCTTGGCGGCGGGCTTTTCGTCGTTGTCGAACCAGCGCCCGAGGTGGACCTTGCCGCCGGGGCCGGGGTCCTTCTTCTGCTTGGGCTTCTTCGGTTTCTTCAGCACCTGGCCGCTAGCGTCGGTCGCCGGAACCCGGTGATCCGGCTCGAAACCGGGCTCTTCGACGCGCTTGAGGGTCTGCTTGGTCAGCACTTCGATAGCCGCGAGCAACTGCACCTCGTCGGCGCAGACCAGCGACAGCGCCTCGCCAGAAGCCCCGGCACGACCGGTGCGGCCGATGCGATGCACGTAGTCCTCGGCAACGATCGGCAGGTCGAGGTTGACCACCAGCGGCAGGTCGTCGATGTCCAGGCCGCGCGCGGCGACGTCGGTGGCGACGAGGATCTGCACCTCGCCGTCCTTGAACCGCTGCAGCGCACGCAGACGCGTCGGCTGCGGCTTGTCGCCGTGGATCGCGTCGGCGCGGATGCCGTTGCGCAGCAGTTCGCCCTCCAGCTCGTCGACGCCCTTGCGGGTCTTGGCGAACACCAGCACCTGGCCCCAGCGGTTCTTGCGCAGCAGGTGCAGGAATAGCTCCGACTTGCGCTTCTTGTCCACCGTCACCAGCCACTGGCGCACGCTCTTCGCCGCCGCGTTGCGCGGGCTGACCTCGATCGACAGCGGATCGCGCAGCAGCTCGCCGGCCATCTGCCGGATCGCCTCGGAGAAGGTCGCGGAAAACAGCAGGGTCTGGCGTCTCGATGGCAGCGCGGCGAACAGGTCGTCCAGCTCGCGGGAGAAGCCGAGGTCGAGCATGCGGTCGGCTTCGTCGAGGATCAGCGTCTGCAACTGGGCGAACTTCACCGCGTTCTGCCGGTACAGGTCGAGCAACCGCCCAGGGGTCGCCACCAGCACGTCGATGCCCTTGCGCAGCTTCATCATCTGCGGGTTGATGCTGACCCCGCCGTACACCGCGTAGCTGCGCAGCG
The DNA here is from genome assembly GCF_029959715.1 of Pseudomonas sp. PS02288. Lineage (NCBI taxonomy): Bacteria > Pseudomonadati > Pseudomonadota > Gammaproteobacteria > Pseudomonadales > Pseudomonadaceae > Pseudomonas > Pseudomonas sp. PS02288. Next base: position 8,454 of record NZ_JASCPA010000033.1, read on the forward strand.
GCAGGTGCTCGCCGTAGGCGAGGAAACTCTGCTGCACCTGCTCGGCCAGCTCGCGGGTCGGCACCAGCACCAGCGCGCGGATCGAGTTGGGCGCCACCTGCGGGCCTTCCAGGGTCAGCCGCTGCAACAGCGGCAGGGCGAAACCGGCGGTCTTGCCGGTGCCGGTCTGCGCGGCCGCCATCAGGTCGCGACCCTTGAGCACGGCGGGAATCGCCTCGGACTGCACCGGCGTGGGCGTCTGGTAGCCGAGGGCCTCGAGGGTGCGCAGCAGGGGTTCGATCAGGCCGAGGGAAGCGAAGGTCATGGGAAAAACCGGGAAGCGGAACGAGGCGCGCAGTTTAACCCCAGAGGTGTCGTAGGGTGCGCCGCGCGCACCGTCAGTATTTCCGATGGGACTACGCCCCACGCCGCCATTGCGGCAACCCGATCAGCACCACCGCGCCGACGATCAGGCCCATCGCCAGCCACTCCTCATGGCCGATGCGCTCGCCGGCGAAGGCGATGCCCAGCAGCACAGCGACCACCGGATTGACGTAGGCGTAGCTGGTGGCCGCCGCCGGACGCACGGTCTTCAGCAGGTAGAGGTAGGCGCTGAAGGCGACGATCGAGCCGAACAGCACCAGATAGGCCAGCGCCGCCCAGCCGGCCAGCGTCGGCGCCTGGGTCATGCGCTCGCCACTGGCGACGCTGCCAACCAGCAGCACCGCGCCGCCGACCAGCATCTGCGCAGCGCTGGCCATCGGCCCGGCCGGTTGCGTGAGGCTCTTGCTCCATACCGAGCCGAACGCCCACGCCGCGGCGGCGAACAGCACCAGGGCGGCGCCCAGCGGGCTGGCCTGGAGGTTGGAACCGAGGTTGAGCAAGCCGATGCCGACCAGCCCGAGGATGATCCCGGCCCATTCCAGGCGCGTGTTGCGATGTCCCCAGAACAGGCCGAATACCAGGGTGAACAGCGGCATCGTCGCCACCGCCAGGGCCGCCACGCCGGACGCCACGCCGCCGTGCTCGGCCAGGGTCACGCCGCCGTTGCCGCAACTGAGCAGCAGAAAACCCACGGCCCCGGACGCCAGCCACTGGCGCCGTGTCGGCAGCGGCGCGCCGCGCCAGCGCTGCCAGACGAACATCAGGCTGCCGGCGATGAGGAAGCGCACCGCGGCCATCAGCAGCGGCGGCCAGGATTCGACGCCGATGCGGATTACCAGGTACGTGGAGCCCCAGACCAGGTAGAGCGCGGCGAAGGCGCCGACCAGCAGCAGGGGAAAACGAGGCGCGGACATGCTCGGAGCTCACGGCGAAGGGCCGCCGATTCTGCGTCAGCGCCACGCGCGCCGACAGATACAGAAGCCGAGCGGAGCACCGATACAGGCGCCCGTTCAGTGACGCAGCAGCAGTGCCCCCTCGATCGGGTGGTAGTGGCCGGCGGAACGGATCAGCGATTGCGCGGTGAGGCCGGGCACGCCGTAGACGCGGGTGGTCACGCCGTTACGGGCGACGCGCTCGAGCAGCAGGTCGAAATCGCCGTCGCCGGAGGCCAGCACCACTTCGTCGACGCGCGGCGCGGCGTCGAGCATGTCGATGGTGATGCCGACGTCCCAGTCGCCCTTGGCCGAACCGTCGCTGCGCTGGATGAACGGCTTGAGCTTCACCGTGAAACCCAGGTTGCGCAGGATCTGCTGGAACTGCTGCTGCTTGGGATCGCCACGCTCGATGGCGTAGGCGTAGGCCTCGACGATCTCGCCGTGGCCGGCTACCGCACGCCACAACGCGGTGTAGTCGAAGTGGCAGCCGTGGATCTGGCGCACGGTGTAGTAGAGGTTCTGCACATCGGCGAACAGCGCGATTCTTTTCAACGGATGACCCACGGCAGCGGCAAAGGACCGCGATTATGCGCGCTTCGCCGCCGCCCTGCGGTGCGTTGGTCGCGCTCAGACGAAGCTGTCGTCGTCATCGAAGAAGCCGCCACCGCTGTCGTCCAGGCCCGCGTCCTGGTAGCCGTCATCGCTCGGATAGTCGTTGCCGCCCGAGTAGTCGGCGCTGTCGCTGGCGGCGTAGTCCTGGGTCTGCGCGCTGTCCGCGGCGGCCGGCTGCTCCTTGATGATCTCGACGATTTCCTGCGGCTGCGAATGCTGGAACAGGCCGGTGAGCATGTTGCCCAGCATCATCCCACCGGCCACGCCCGCGGCGGTCTGCAGCGCGCCGCCGAGGAAGCCGGTGCCGCGCGAGGACGCCTGGGGCTGGGCATAGCCCTGGCCGAAACCACCCGCCGCCGGGTTCGCCGGCGGCACGGCGGACGAGCGTGGCCCCGGCTCGCTCCAGCCGCGCGCCTCCGCGCCCGGCGACGCGGAGCGCGACGGACCGGCGCCAAACAACCCGGCGAGGAAACCGCCACCGCCCTGCGCCTGGCGCTGCCGCTGCGCCTGTTCGAGCTGCGCCTCCAGCTCGCGAACACGTTGGTCCAGGCGCTTGAGGCCGGCCTCCTGAATCAGGATGACCTGGGCCATGTAGTAGGGCGCGGCGGGTTGCCGGGCGATGTGTTCGTTGATCAGCGCCTCGGCCTGGGCGTCACGCGCAGCGGACTGCGCCTCGGCGTCCTTCAGGCGGTTGAAGAGTCCGTCGATCACCTGCTGTTCTTCGGATTGCATGGCACGTCTCCGATCTGTGGAAATTCGGTGTCTGCGGGTGGGCCCGCCACCTGTTCAATGTGCGACTGGCCGTGGCGATTTCAACGCCGGCGCGCGTAAAGGTTGAGTAAACCCGCCCGCTGCACCGAGGCCGTTTGGCCTGTTCCGGGTCTTCCGCTACAGTGGCGGCCCTTCCCTGCATGCCCGTCGAGTTCGATGAATCCGCTTCCGATCCTGCGTGACTCCTGGTTCTTCTTCAGTCGCCACCTGGGCGCCATCGCCCTGCTCTGCCTGCCGCCGCTGGCCCTCGAATCGCTCAGCCGCCAGGCGCTGCGGGCGGTCGACGGCACGCAACCGTCGGCCGGTTACGAGGTGCTGCTGGGGCTGCTGTTCTACCCGCTCTACACCGGATCGCTGATTCTCTTCCTCGACAGCCGCAGCCGTGGCGAAACGCCCGGCACCACCCGGCTCTGGGCCGGCGCGCTGGGCTTGTGGCCGCGGCTGGCACTGCTCACGGCGATCACCAGCCTGCTGATCATGCTCGGTATGTCGCTGCTGGTGCTGCCGGCGATCTTCGTGATGGTCAAGCTGGCGTTCTCCGAGTACCTGCTGGTGCTGCGCGGGATGCCGCCGCTGCCGGCGCTGCGCGACAGCTATCGCCTGACCCAGGGGCACTTCCTGCAGATTCTCGCGCTGGTGCTCAGCACGATGCTGCCGCTCTGGCTGCTCGGCGCCTGGTCGTCCGGCTGGCTCGGCGACGATCCGGCGTTCCTGCCCAGCGTGCTGCTCGATTGCGCGATCGGCTTCGTGCAGCTGTTCGCCAGCGTGGCGATGTTCCGGCTCTTCATGCTGATCGAAGAAAAAAGCTGACCGATCCGATAGCAAAACGCCGCTACCGACGCGAAAACCGAATTACACTGCGGTCGATACGACGGCGCCTTCCGCTGTCGATGGATGACAAGACGGCCCCAGGCCGCAGCGAAAACCGATGGCGAAACCTCCACGACTGCTTCTGTCCCTGCTCGGCGCGCTGTTCTGCGGTGCCAGCTTCGCCGGCCGCGCGCCGGAACCGCCGCAACAGCTGGTCAAGGTGGGGTACTACAACTCGCCGCCGGCGATCTACGCCGACGCCCGCGGCGAAGCCCGGGGCTCTCTGGTCGACCTCACCCGCCTGCTGCTGCACAACGCCGGCTACCGCGTGAGCTTTCGCGAACTGCCCAGCGCGCGCCTCTATGCCGGGCTGGTCGACGGCAGCATCGACATCTGGCCGGGCTCGCCGGGCAAGCCCAACCTTCAGGGCCAAACCCTGGAAGCCAACGAGCAGCTGGCGGAAATCAGCCTCAACCTCTATTACCGTCCCGGCGGCCCGACCCCGGCGTTTCCCCGCGACCTAGCCGCCCGCGATGTCATTCTGATCACCGGCTACACCTATTGGCCGCAGATCAACGCGGCGCTGCAGGACCCCGCGCTGCAGTTGCGCCAGCACCGCACCAGCACGCACACCGCCGCGCTGCTGATGCTCGACCGCGGGCGCGGGGACTTCCTGCTCGACTACGACCAGTCGGTGAACCAGGCGGCGAAGGAACTGGGTATCGCGCCACCGCCGTCTGTGCCGCTGGCGCGGGTGCCGATCAAGTTCATCATTTCGGCGCGCAGCGCCAACGCGCAGAAACTGCGCGACGACCTCGACCGGGCCTATCGGGCGCTGCGCGCGACCGGCGCCGATCTGCAGCTGCGCAAGGAATGACGGCGTTCCCACCACCCCGCGAGCGGCCATAGCCCTGTACGGGTCGGGCGCGACGCTCGAACGGGTTCCTAGCGCCGCGGCTTGGCCCGCGCGGTGGGCTCGGCGATCAGCGGGTCGTCTGGCCAGTAGTGCTTCGGATAGCGGCCCTTGAGGTCCTTCTTCACGTCCAGATAGGTGTTGCTCCAGAAGCTCGCCAGGTCCTGGGTGACCTGCACCGGGCGCCGCGCCGGCGACAGCAGGTGCAGCTTCACCGCCAGCCGGCCCCCGGCGATGCGCGGCGTGTCGGCCAGACCGAACAGCTCCTGCAGACGCACCGCGAGCACCGGAGGAAAGTCCGTGTAGTCCAGGCGGATGCGCGAGCCGGACGGCACCTCCAGGGCTTTCGGCGCCAGTTCGTCGAGGCGCTGCGGCAGCGGCCAGGGCAGCAGCCCCTGAAGTATCCCGGCCAGGTCCAGCGCGGCGAAATGGCTGAGCCGCGAGACCTTGCCCAGGTATGGCGCCAGCCAGTCTTCCAGGCTCGCCAGCAGCGCCGCATCGCCGACATCCGGCCATTCGCTGGCGCCGCCGGCCTGGAGGTCCAGCTCGCGCAGCAGGCCGATGCGCGCCTGCCACTGGCGTAGCTCGGGGGTCCAGGCCAGCAGTTCCAGACCCTTGCGCCGCACCAGGCCGACCAGTGCGCGCGCCCGCGCGGCGTCCTCCAGGCCGCTCAGCGCCTCGCTACCCAGCACCAGCTCGCCGACGCGCCGCTGGCGTTCGGCGCGCAGCACGCCTTCGCGCTCGTCCCAGTCGAGCACTTCCAGCGTGGCGACCTGCTCGGCCAGCGGCCCCTCGAACAGCGTCGGGTCGAGCGCGGCCGCCAGGTAGATGCGTTCCTCGCGCTGGCCTTGGCGACTGCCGAGGTCGGCGACCACCAGCCAGGGCTCCTTCATCAGCGCATCGGCCTCGCCGAACTGCGCCGCGCGGCCATTGGCCAGGCGGTACTCGGCGCCACCGGCCCGGCGCTGGCGGGCGATGCGGTCGGGATAGGCGAAGGCCAGCAGACAGCCGAGCCAGCGCGGGTCCTGCGCATCCTCGCGCGGCTCGACCGGCGCCCGCCGCAACAGGCCGCGAAACTGCCTGGCCAGTTGCCGCGCGCGCTGCACGCCGTGCTGCGCCGAGCGCGCGGCGCGGGTTTCCCCGGCTAGCAGGGCCAGACGGTGGTGCAGGTCGGCGCCTTCGCCACGCAGGATGTCGCGCTCGCCAAGCAGCGCGGCAAGGTCGCAGGACAGATCGGTAAGCCCCAGCTCCTGGCCGCGCAGCAGCAGATGGGCGATGCGCGGGTGCGCCGGCAGTTCGGCCATGGCCTGGCCGTGGCGGCTCAGCGCACCGTTGTCGGCCAGCGCACCGAGCCGCCCGAGCAGTTCGCGGGCCTGGGCGTAGGCCGCGGCGGGCGGACGGTCGAGCCAGGCCAGTTGCTCCGGCTCGACGCCCCAGCGCGCCAGTTGCAGGGCCAGGCCGGCGAGGTCCGCCTGGAGGATTTCCGCGGTTGCGTGGGCGGCCAGTTGCTCATGCTGCGCCTGCGACCAGAGCCGGTAGCAGACGCCCGGCTGCAGCCGTCCGGCGCGACCGCCGCGTTGCGTGGCGGAGGCCCGCGAGATGCGCTGGGTGTCGAGGCGGGTCATGCCGCTGGCCGGGTCGAAGCGCGGCACCCGCGCCAGGCCGGCATCCACCACCACGCGCACGCCGTCGATGGTCAGGCTGGTCTCGGCGATGTTGGTCGCCAGCACCACCTTGCGCTGCCCGCTCGGCGCCGGCTCGATGGCGCGGCGCTGGGCGGCGAGGTCGAGTTCGCCATGCAGCGGACAGAGCAGCACATCGGCTCGCCCGTGCAGTTGCTCGCCAAGCTGCTCGGCGACCCGGCGGATCTCGGCCTGACCGGGGAGGAACACCAGCAGGCTGCCGGGCTCGTCGTCCAGCGCCTGCAGCACCGTCTGCACCACCCGCGGCTCCAGCCACTCGCCCGGCTGCGCGGGACGCCCCCAGCGCGTGTCCACCGGGAACATGCGGCCATCGCTGCTGACCACCGGCGCGGCGCCGAGCAGCGCCGACAGCCGCTCCCCCTCCAGCGTCGCCGACATCAGCAGCACCTTCAGCGGCGGCTCCTCGCGCAGCAGCTCGCGGCCGTTGAGGGTCAGCGCCAGGGCCAGGTCGGCGTCGAGGCTGCGCTCGTGGAACTCGTCGAAGATCACCAGGCCGACACCCTCCAGCGCCGGATCGTCCTGCAGGCGCCGCGCAAGAATGCCTTCGGTGACCACCTCGATGCGGGTGCGCGGGCCGACCTTCGACTCCAAGCGGATGCGGTAGCCGACGGTTTCACCTACCGCTTCGCCCAGTTCGGCGGCCAGCCGCTCGGCCGCCGCGCGCGCTGCCAGGCGACGCGGTTCGAGCATCAGGATGGTCTGCCCGGCGAGCCAGGCTTCGCCAAGCAGCGCCAGCGGCACGCCGGTGGTCTTGCCGGCGCCGGGCGGCGCCTCCAGCACGGCTTCGTGGCGCTGGCTCAGCGCCTCGCGCAGGGCGGGCAGAATGGCATCGATGGGCAGGGCGTGCATGGCGGCTCCGGAACGGGGGAGCGGATTATAAGCGCGCCGCGCGGGTATGCGGCGCGGCCGTGGGTTCGTCCACCGGCGAAGAAACGCTGGCGCGCCGCCGCGGTCTCACAGGGGGCGACACAGGTTGCAGGAAAACCTTTGTACGGCCTGCGGAAAACGCCCCCCGGCGCTTGATATAGTGGCGCACTGCTTTCCCTGGAGGTCCTTCATGCTCATGCGTAACCGCATCATCGGCGGCGCTCTCGCCGTCACCCTGCTCACCCAGCTCAGCGCCTGCGGCACCCTGTTCTTCCCCGACCGCCGTGGCCAGATCGAAGGCCGGATCGATCCGCTGGTCGCCGCGCTCGACGCCGTCGGCATCCTCTTCTACGTGATCCCCGGGCTAATCGCCTTCGGCATCGACTTCGCCACCGGCGCGATCTACCTGGCACCGAACGAGCACTACTCGGTGGCGCCGGAAAAACTGCAGGACGCGATCAGCGCCGACGGCAGCGTCGACAAGCAGAAGCTCAAGGCGATCATCGCCCGCGAAACCGGCCGCACGCTGCCGCTCGACGACCCGCGGCTGATCCAGCACAGCGGCAGCCTCGAACAACTGGCCGCCTACGGCCTGCGCCCGGCCGCGTGATGCCGCAGCGAGCCGCGCGGCGACGGGCCGCCCTGCCGACCGAACGCCGATGATCATCGACGCACGCCATGCCCGGCTGATGCGCCTGGCGACCCGCGCCGCGCTCGCCGTGGCGCTGTCGCTGGCCCTCGCCAAAGCCGTCGCGTGGTGGTTCAGCGGTTCGGTGAGCCTGCTCGCCGGCCTTACCGACTCGCTGCTCGACGGCGCCGCCTCGCTGCTCAACCTGCTCGCCGTCGCCTACGCGCTGCGCCCGGCGGACGACAACCACCGCTACGGCCACGGCAAGGCCGAGGCGCTGGCGGGGCTCGGCCAAGGCGTATTCATCGGCGCCAGCGCAGTCTTCGTCGGCTACCAGGGCGTGCAGCGCCTCGCCCACCCGCAGCCCCTGGAAGCCACCGGCGCCGGCCTGGCGGTGATCGTCGTGTCGCTGCTGGCGACGCTCGCCCTGCTGCGCTTCCAGCGGCACGTGGTGCAGGTCACCGGCTCTACCGCGATCACCGCGGACGCCCTGCACTACCGCTCCGACCTGCTGCTCAACGGCAGCATCCTCGCCGCGCTGCTACTCGCCCAGGCCGGCCTGCACCGGGCGGATGCGCTGTTCGGGCTGGGCATCGCCGCGTACATCCTCTACAGCGCCACGAGCATCATCCGCGGTGCCTGTTCGGTGCTGATGGACGAGGAACTGCCGGTCGAGATCAGCCAGCGCATGCACGAGCTGGCCTGCGCGGTGCCCGGCGTGCTCGGCACCCACGACCTGCGCACGCGGATGTCCGGCACCCACTGGTTCGTCCAGTTGCACCTGGAGCTGCCCGGCGGGCTGTCGCTGGACGAAGGCCATGCGCTCTGCGACCAGGCCGAAGCGGCGATCCGCCAGGAGTTTCCGCGCGCCGAGGTGCTGGTTCACGCCGACCCGCCGAACGCGGCGCGCCAACGGCGGCACTGAACCCCTCCGACGCGGGCGGACTCCAAACAGGCATACCTCATGAGAACGCCCGCTGAGGGGAAGCCCATGTCACTCCATCCCGTCGCCCGCCTAGCCGACCTGCGCGAGGACCGAGGCACACGCGTCGAAATCGGCGAAACCAGGATCCTCCTGCTGCGCACCGGCGAGACGGTGCACGCCTACCAGGCCGAGTGCCCGCACGCCGGCGCGCCGCTGGAACAGGGCGCGGTGTGCAACGGCCGGCTTACCTGCCCCTGGCACAAGGCGGCCTTCGCCGTGGCCGACGGCAGCCTCTGCGAGCCGCCCGCCCTCGATGGCCTGAAGCGCTATCCGGTGGAGGTGGTCGACGGGGAAGTGCGCGTCGGTAGCCAGGCGCTGGCGGAAACGCCGGTCGAACCCACCGAGGACGCACGCCGCTTCATCGTCATCGGCGCCGGGGCGGCCGGCACCGCCGCGGCCGCGGCACTGCGCGAGAAGGGTTTCGCCGGCGAACTCTTGCTGATCGACCGGGAGCGGCGACCCGGCTACGACCGCACCGCACTGAGCAAATTCGTCCTCTCCGGCGAGGTGCCGCCCGCCGAGGTGCCGGCGCTGCGCGACGAAGCATTCTTCGCCGCACAGGACATCCAGCGCATCCACGGCGAAGTCGTGCAGCTGGACGCCGCCGCGCGCCGGGCCAGCCTGCTCGATGGCCGCCACTTCGACTACGACGCCGCGCTGCTGGCCACCGGCGGCGAGCCGCAGCGCCTGCCGCTGCCGGGTGCGACCCTGGACAACGTGCTCCTGCTGCGCTCGCGCGAGGACGCCGAGGCCATCCTGCAGGCGGCCCGGCCAGGCACCCGCGCGGTGATCGTCGGCGACAGCTTCATCGGCCTGGAAGCCGCGTCGGCATTGCGCCAGCGCGGCCTGGTGGTGAGTGTCATCGCGCGCCATCGGGTGTCCTTCGCCAGCGCGTTCGGCGAACGCATCGGCGCGGCCATCGGCCAGTTGCACGAGGACAACGGGGTGATCTTCCACCGCGGCGCCGAGGTGCTGCGCTTCGACGGCGACGAGCGGGTGCACGGCGTGCTGCTGGACAACGGCGAACAGCTGCCGGCCGAGCTGGTGCTGCTCGGTGTGGGCGTCAGCCCGGTCACTGCGATGCTCGATGACGCCCTGCTCGACGAGGACGGCGCGCTGCCGGTCGACACCGGCATGCGCGCCGCCGACGGGCTGTGGGCGGCCGGTGACATCGCGCGCTTTCCCTACGCCGGCGAGCCGACACGCATCGAGCACTGGCGCCTGGCGCAGCAGCACGCGCGCATCGCCGCGCAGAACATGCTCGGGGGCGATGCGCGCTATAACGATGTGCCGTTCTTCTGGACCTTCCACTTCGGCAAGCGCATCGATTACCTCGGCCATGCCAAGCGCTGGGACGAGCTGGTCTACGAGGGGGAACCGGAACGCCTCGAGTTCCTCGCCCTGCTCCGCCAGGGCGACCAGGTCGCCGCCGCCGTCGGCTGCGAGCGCCAGCGCGCCATGGCCCTGCTGGCCGAACGCATGCGCCGGCCGCTCGGCGTGGAGGAGGCGCTGCGGCTGATTCGCGCGAATCCGGACTGAGGGCGAAGGTTTCGCCCCGAACGCCGCCCAAACAAAAGGGGGAAGACCGTCCGGTCTTCCCCCTTTTACTGCGCGTCCGGTACTGGCGAGGATATCGCCGCTTTCGTCGCCCGCCTGGTTGGGCAGTGCGGACCCGGGTGCCAGAGCGGCCCGGTGGGACCGTCGGCGCCAACCCGCCTGATTGAGCGGGCCGGATGGACATTTCGTCCGGGCCTTGAAACTGAGGTAAAGCGTACGCCCGCGGCGGCGACAGGTGATTGCTAAAATTGCCCATCTCGCCACCACTTGCGCAATTAAAGCTCGCACATGCATGATCACGAGCAATAAAACCAAAGAGCCCCTAAAAAATGGACAAGCTGGACCGCTACGACCTGCGCATCCTCGCCGAATTGCAGCGCGACGCGCGCATCTCCAATCAGGAGCTGGCCGAGCGCATCGGCCTGTCGCCGTCGCCCTGTTCCAGACGCGTCAAGCAACTGGAGGACGACGGCTACATCAGCCGCCAGGTGGCGCTGCTGGATCGCAAGAAGCTCGGCCTGACGCTGACCGCCTACGTGCAGGTCGGCATGGACCGGCACACGCCGGAGCGCTTCGAGCATTTCCAGGACATCATCCGCAAGTGCCCGGAGGTGCTCGAATGCAGCCTGGTCACCGGGATGGACGCCGACTACCAGCTCAAGGTGGTGGTGCAGGACATGGAGCACTACCAGAAATTCCTGCTCGGCCAGCTCACCCGCATCGAAGGCGTCACCAGCGTGCGCTCCGCCTTCGTGCTCGATCAGGTGCTCGGCAGCACCGAGCTGCCGCTGGGCCACCTGCGCGGCTGAGCCGATGACCGCGGGCTTGCCGTATAATCGCCGCGCTTCGCCGTGCCGGCGTGGTCCATGACGCGTTGCGCCGGCCGCGCGCCAGGCGCCGCGCCGAGGGCATGAGCGCCGCGCCTGCCGAGCGCGGGCGAGGCACACCTCCCGGAGATCCCGATGCAACCCGAACTGTTCGAAGAAATAATGATGTACAGCCTGGTCACGGCGCTGATCGCGTTCATGGCCTTCATCGTCTGGGACCTGGCGAAGAAGTCCAAGGCGGGACGTTTCGGCACCATGATCCTGTTCCTCGCCCTGGGCCTGGGCGTCGCCGGATTCCTGATCAAATCGCTGGTGGTCGCCGGCCTCGAAGGCGGCTTCTAGCCCCCGGTGCGCATGGCGCGCCCTACGGTTGTGCGTGTGCGTTTCGCTATCCGTGGGCGGCTTGCCCCGGGTGCGCTCTGAGGGTCGCGGTCTCGACAGAGCGTTCTGGCCCTTGGTGCGCATGGCGCACCCTATGTCGGTTCGCCAGGCCTCGCGTAGGGTGCGCCCCGCGCACCGCCGGCACGCTCAAGCCTTCGGCAGCGGCAAATCCTTCCACTCTCCTGGCTGCAAGCCGTCCAGCGTCCACTCGCCGATCCGCACGCGCACCAGCCTGAGGGTCGGCAGGCCGACCGCCGCGGTCATCCGCCGGACCTGGCGATTGCGCCCCTCGCGGATCACCAGTTCGAGCCAGGCGGTGGGCACGCTCTTGCGAAAACGTACCGGCGGATGGCGCTCCCACAGCGTCGGCTCGTCGAGGCGCCGCGCCTCGGCAGGGAGCGTGGGGCCATCGTTCAGCGCAACGCCGTCGCGCAGACGCTGCAGCTGCTCCTCGCTCGGCTCGCCCTCCACCTGTACCCAGTAGGTCTTCGCCAGCTTGTGCCGCGGATCGGCAATGCGCGCTTGCAAGCGGCCGTCGTTGGTCAGCAGCAACAGGCCTTCGCTGTCGCGATCCAGGCGACCGGCCGGGTACACGCCGGGCACCGTGACGAAATCCTTCAGGGTCGCGCGGCCGGCTTCGTCCTGGAACTGGGTGAGCACGTCGAACGGCTTGTTCAGCACGATAAGGCGCGGCTCGGCGGGCGGCGTTTTGGCCACCCGTCGGGGAGTCGCGCGCGAGCGGGGCGGACGGGGCATGCACATTCCAGGGGGCGATGGGAGGCGAAGTGTAACCGAGGCACGCCCCGACTATTGCCGCCGCTTATGCTGCTGCCCAGTGCGCCTGGCAGCCGGCTATGCTACCCCGGACGTTCCAATCCACCGCGAGGGCCTGGCATGAGCACTTCCGAATCCGTACTCGACACCTTCACCGGCTGGGCCGCGATGGCCGCCGGCGAGCCGCTGCAACGCCATGAATTCAGCCCCGGCCCGCTGGGCGCCGAGGACGTCGAAGTCGCCGTGGAATACTGCGGCATCTGCCATTCCGACCAGTCGATGATCGACAACGAGTGGGGCAACGCGCGCTATCCCTTCGTGCCCGGACACGAAGTGGTCGGCACCGTCGTCCGCCTCGGCGAGCAGACCCGCGGCCTGAAGCTCGGCCAGCGCGTCGGCATCGGCTGGTACAAGGGCAGCTGCATGCACTGCAGCTCGTGCATGGAGGGCTCGCACCAGCTCTGCCGCACGGTGAAACCGACCATCGTCGGCAGCAACGGCGGCTTCGCCAACCGGGTGCGCGCGCACTGGGCCTGGGCCATCGCCCTGCCCGACAGCCTCGACCCGAGCCTCGCCGGCCCGCTGTTCTGCGCCGGCTCCACGGTCTTCAGCCCGCTGCTGGAGTTCGGCGTGAAGCCCACCGACCGCGTCGGCGTGGTCGGCATCGGCGGCCTCGGCCACCTGGCGCTGCGTTTCCTCAACGCCTGGGGCTGCGAAGTCACGGCGTTCACCTCGTCGCTGAGCAAGCAGGAAGAAGCGCAGCGCCTGGGCGCACACAAGGTGGTGGCCTCCACCGACAGCCAGGCGATGAAGTCGATCGCCGGCAGCCTGGATTTCCTGCTGGTCACCGCCAGCGCCGACCTGGACTGGAACGCCCTGCTCGGCACGCTCAACGCCAAGGGTCGCCTGCACTTCGTTGGCATCGTGCCTAGCGCCATCCCGGTACACGTGTTCAGCCTGATCCCGCAGCAGAAGAGCCTGTCCGGCTCGCCGGTCGGGTCGCCGGCGACCATGGCCAGCATGCTGGAATTCTGCGCCCGCCACGGCATCGTGCCGCAGGTCGAGCACTTCCCGATGAGCCAGGTGAACGTCGCCATCGACCACCTGCGCGCCGGCAAGGCGCGCTACCGCGTGGTGCTCGACGCCAGCAAATGACAGAAGGGGGCGGACCGCGGCATGATCCGCCCCCTTGTTTTCCACCCTGCGTTGCACGCCATGCCGAACCCGATCGAAACGCCCGCCGCCGACGACTTCCCGCACATGCTCGAGATCTGGGAGGCCGCGGTGCGCGCCACCCATGACTTTCTCGACGAGGCCGACATCCAGTTGCTCAAGCCGCTGTTGATTGGGCAGTACTTCCCGCAGCTGCGCTTGAGCTGCATCCGTGCCGCGGATGGCCGGGTCGCCGGTTTTCTCGGTTATGCCGAGGGCAAGGTGGAGATGCTTTTCGTCGACCCGCGTGTGCACGGCCATGGCATCGGCACGGCATTACTGCGCGACGCCATCGAACGCCTGGGCGCGACCGAGGTCGACGTCAACGAACAGAACCCCCGCGCGCTGGGGTTCTACCTGAGCCAGGGGTTCGTCGTCGCAGGCCGTTCGCCGCTGGACGGCGGCGGGCGGCCCTTCCCGATCCTGCATCTGCGCCTCGAGGAAGCGCCGGCCCGCTGAGGGGACTCCGGCGCGGGCCGGCTAGCGGAACGGCGGCTCATCGAAGCTGCGCAGCTTGCGCGAGTGCAGCGAGTCGAGCTGGCTGCGCAGCAGATCGAGCGCGGCGATGCCGATCTTCAGGTGCTGGCTGACCGCGCGTTCGTAGAACGCGCCGGCCGCCCCGGGCAACTTGATCTCGCTGTGCAGCGGCTTGTCGGAGACGCACAGCAGCGTGCCGTAGGGCACCCGCAGTCGGTAGCCCTGGGCGGCGATGGTGCCGCTTTCCATGTCCACCGCCACCGCCCGCGAGAGGTTGATCAGCGCCCGCTCGTGGGCCCAGTGCAGCTCCCAGTTGCGGTCGTCGTAGGTCAGCACGGTGCCGGTGCGCAGGCGTCGCTTGAGCGCTTCGCCCTTGTCGCCGGTGACCTGGGCCGCGGCCTCCTGCAGCGCCTGCTGCACCTCGGCCAGCGCCGGGATCGGGATGTGCGGCGGCACCACGCGGTCGAGGATGCCGTCGCGGCGCATGTAGGCATGCGCCAGCACGTAGTCGCCGATGGTCTGCGACTGCCGCAGGCCGCCGCAGTGGCCGATCATCAGCCAGCAGTGCGGGCGCAGCACGGCGAGGTGGTCGGTGATGTTCTTCGCGTTGGACGGGCCGACGCCGATGTTCACCAGGGTCACGCCGTGGCCGTCGCTGGCGATCAGGTGGTAGGCCGGCATCTGGTAGCGGTGCCAGACCACCGCGTCGGCCACCGCCTGGGCGTCTTCCTCGGGCGTGCCGCGCTCGATGATCACGTTGCCCGGCAACACCATGCGCACGAAGCGCGGATCGTCGCGCAGTTGCTCAAGACCGTGGCGAATGAACTGGTCGACGTAGCGGTGGTAGTTGGTCAGCAGGATCCACGGCTGCACGTGCCGCCAGTCGCTGCCGGTGTAGTGCTGGATGCGCTTGAGCGAGAAGTCGGTGCGCGCGGCGTCGAACAGCGACAGCGGCAGCGCCTCGGTGTCGGTCCAGTCGTACAGGCCGTCGGCCACCGAGTCGGTGGCGGCGGACAGGTCGGTGCTGGGGAACACCCGCGCCAGTTCGGCGGCGGTCACGCCGCTGCCGGCCAGCTCGTCGCCCTGCTCGACGACGTAGGGATAGGGGATGTTCTGCGCGCTGGAGCCGACCTCGACGCGCAGCGTGTAGTCGCTCATCAGCGGGCGCAACTGGTCGAGCAGGTAGCCGCGGAACGCCTCGGGATGGGTCACGGTTACCCGGTACACGCCCGGCACCTGGACCTTGGCGTAGGCGCGCGTGGTGGACGCCGCCTCGCCCTGGGTGGCGTAGGTCAGGCGCAGTTCCGGGTAGCGAAACAGCGCGCGCTGCGCGGCATCGGGCTCGGCGCGCTCCTTGAGGTAGCGCTTGAGCGCCTGACTCAGCGAGGTGGCGGCGCGCTGGTGCAGTTCGGTGAGCAGGTCGACCGCCTGTTCGGCAGTGGAAGCGACGACGTATTCGTCGGCAACGTGATCGGTCATGCGAGATTCCTTGTCTTGCGATTCGAAGCGATGCCCGCACGCTGCCACCGATTGCCGCTGCTTCGCAAGCGCGCTCGTCCGGGGACGGCCAGCGCGCCTCTACGGCCAGTGCTCGACCAGCCGCTCCAGCGCCCGCTTCAGTTCGGTGCGGCTGCGGGCGGCGGCCAGGCTGATGCGCACGGCGTTCAGCGGCGTGTGGCCCACCGCGAACACCTCCGTCGGCGCGCTCTCGACCCCGGCCGCACGACAGGCCGCTGCCAGCGACTCGCTGTCCGAGGTGTGCAGCCACAGGTGCGGCGCCGCGTGCTGTTGCGGCATGCGCGGGCCGAGCAGGCGCGTCGCCAGGCGCCAGCGCTGGCGCACTTCCTCGCGCTGCCAGTCGAGACGCCGCTGCGCGGTGCCGTCCTCGATCCACTCGCAGGCGATCGCCAGGCACAGCGGCGAGACCGCCCAGTTGGTCGCCTGCGCCTCGCGGTCGATGCGCGCCAGCACCTGCTCCGAGCCGGCGATGACACCCAGGCGCAGCCCCGGCGAAACGGTCTTCGACAGGCTGGTGACCAGCAGGCTGCGCTCGGGCAGCAACTGTGCCAGCGGCGGCTGGTCGCTCAGTGCACCGTACACGTCGTCCTCGATCAGCCACAGGCCGTGGCGCTCGATCACTTCGGCGACGCGCGCGCGCCGCTCGGCATCCATGCAGGCGCCGGTGGGGTTCTGCAGGCACGGCGTGAGCACCAGCACTCGCGCCCCGGTGGCGCGCACCTGGCGGTCCAGGTCCTCCGGCAGGATGCCGTGGCGATCCATCGCCACGCCGTGCAACGGCAGGCGCAACTGCCGCGCCGCGCCCTTGATGCCGGGTGCGGTGAACGCCTCGGAGAGCAGCGGTTCGCCGGCCTCGCAGAGCGACAGCAGCGCCGCGGACACGCCCTGCTGGGCGCCGGCGCAGAGCAGCACGCGCGACGCCGGCCAGTCCAGTCCGCGCCCTTGCAGCCACTGGCTGGCGGCGATTCGCCCGCGCATCACCAGGGCCGCCGGTGCATAGCTCTGCAGCGCGTCGAGTTCGCCGCGCGCGGCCAGCCGGGCGAGGGTTTGCGACAGGTCGCGGTTGTCGGCATCGGTCACCGGCACGTTGGTCGACAGGTCGATGCGTTCGCTGTCGGCCGGCGGCTGCTTGAGCAGGAACAGGCTCGCCTCGCGGCTATCGGCGAGCACGTAGGTGCCACGGCCGACCTCGCCGGACACCAGGTGCCGGCGCGCCGCCTCGCGGTAGGCCTGCATCACCGTGCTCGGGTTGATGCCGAGCGCCCAGGCCAGCCGCCGTTGCGGCGGCAGGCGCGCGCCAGAGACGAGCTCGCCGCTGCGGATCGCCGTGGAGATCGCCTCGACCAGCGCCAGGTAGGTCGGCTGGTTGGCGGTATCGAGCTTAGGAAGCCACATTGTCTGCCATGCAATATAAGGATTTACCCATACAATGCGCGCGCCGTAGCATCGGGTCAAACCCACGGAGAAAACCGATGTTCGACCTGCCGCAATTGCGCGATGCCGCCCGCCTGATCCAACCCCTCGTCCCGCCCACCGCGCAGATCGCCTGGCCGTTGCTGGCAGAGCGGACCGGCTGCGAGGTCTGGGTCAAGCACGAGAACCACAACCCCACCGGGGCCTTCAAGCTGCGCGGCGGGCTGGTCTACGTCGACAGCCTGCGCCGCCGGCAGCCGGAGCTTCGCGGGCTGATCACCGCCACCCGCGGCAACCACGGCCAGAGCCTCGCGCTGGCCGCCCGCCACGCCGGGCTGGCGCTGCGCATCCTGGTGCCGGAGGGCAATGCACGGGAGAAGAACGCGGCGATGCGCGCGTTCGGCGCCGAGGTGATCGAGCAGGGTCGCGACTTCGACGAAGCCCGTGCGCTGGCCGCGCGCATGGCCCGCGACGAAGGCCTGCATTTCGTGCCCGCGCTGCACCCGGACCTGGTGCGCGGCGTGGCCACCTACGCGCTGGAGCTGTTCGAGGCGGCGCCGCCGCTGGACCGTGTGTACGTGCCGATCGGCATGGGTTCGGGCATCTGCGGGCTGATCCGCACCCGCGACCTGCTCGGCCTTCGCAGCGAGATCGTCGGAGTCGTCGCGCGCGGCGCGGACGCCTACGCGCAGAGCTTCGAGGCCGGGGAGATTCGCCGCACCGAGCGTGCCGAGACCTTCGCCGACGGCATGGCCTGCCGCGACCCGCAGGCCGAGGCGCTGGAGATCATCCGCGCTGGCGCCGCGCGCATCGTACGGGTCGACGACGAGGAAATCCGCACGGCGATCCGCGTGCTTCACGAGGACACCCACAACCTGGCCGAAGGCGCCGGCGCCGCCGCCCTCTCCGCACTGATGCAAGAACGCGAGATCAACCGCGGCGGCCGCGCCGCGGTGATCCTCAGTGGCGCCAACATCGACCGGCAGATGCTGGCGGAGATCATTCGCTGAGGGTCGGCTGAAGGCCCTCTCCCCTGGCCCCTCTCCCGTGAACGGGAGAGGGGAGCGAAGCGCCCGGCGCCGCGGAGGCTGCCGATGCTGTGGCGGTACCGTCAGAGACCTTGTTCAAGGACGCACGGCAGAGCCTTCTCTCAGGTCACCACGCGGTAACAGGGCACGTAGGCGCTGCCGCCCGGCAGCTTCATGCGGTGCTGTTCGACGAAGGCCTGCAGCAGGCGGTCGAGGGTTTGCATGATGTCCTTGTCGCCGCTGATCTCGTAGGGACCATGCTCCTCGATCAGGCGGATGCCGTGGGCCTTGACGTTGCCGGCGACGATGCCGGAAAAGGCCCGGCGCAGGTTCGCGGCCAGTTCGTGCAGCGGCTGGTTGCGAGTCAGGTTGAGGGCGGCCATGTTGGCGTGGGTCGGCTCGAACGGATGCTGGAAGCTGCCGTCGATCTTCAGCAGCCAGTTGAAGTGGAAGGCGTCGTTGCGCTCGCGACGGAACTGCTGGACCGCCTTGATTCCCGCCGCCATCTGCCGGGCGACTTCCGCCGGGTCGTTGACGATCAGCGCGTAGCGCTTCTGCGCCGCCTCGCCGAGGGTGTCGCCGATGAACGCGTGCAGTTGCTGCAGGTAGGTCGCGGCGCTCTTCGGCCCGGTGAGGATCAGCGGGAACGGCAGCTCGGCGTTGTCCGGGTGCATGAGGATGCCCAGCAGGTAGAGGAATTCCTCCGCCGTGCCGGCGCCGCCGGGGAAGATGATGATGCCGTGACCGACACGGACGAAGGCCTCCAGGCGCTTCTCGATGTCCGGCAGGATCACCAGCTCGTTGACGATCGGGTTCGGCGCCTCGGCGGCGATGATGCCCGGCTCGGTCAGGCCCAGGTAGCGCCCGCCGAGAATGCGCTGCTTGGCGTGGGAGATGGTCGCGCCCTTCATCGGCCCCTTCATCACGCCGGGGCCGCAGCCGGTGCAGATGTCCATCCCGCGCAGGCCCAGCTCGTGGCCGGCGCGCTTGGTGTACTTGTATTCCTCGCTGCTGATCGAATGCCCGCCCCAGCACACGACGATCTTCGGCTCGACCCCGGCGCGCAGCGTGCGGGCGTTGCGCAGCAGGTGGAAGACGTAGTCGGTGAGGCCCTGCGAGGTCTCGGTGTCGACGCGCTGGTTCTCCAGTTCGCTCTGCGTGTAGACGATGTCGCGCAGCGCGCTGAAGAGCATCTCGCGGGTGCTGGCGATCATCTCGCCGTCGACGAAGGCATCGGCCGGGGCGTTGAGCAGCTCCAGGCGAATGCCGCGATCCTGCTGGTGGATCTTCACCTCGAAGTCCGGATAGGCCTCGAGGATGGTCTTGGCATTGTCGCTGTGCGACCCGGTGTTGAGGATCGCCAACGCGCACTGGCGGAACAGCGCGTACACGCTGCCAGAGCCGGTTTCGCGCAGTTGCTGCACTTCACGCTGGGAGAGGGTTTCCAGGCTGCCTTTCGGCGATACGGAGGCGTTGATCGTGTTTCGTAGGGACATTGAGCTTTCCGAGGCGCGTGATTCCGGCGAAGTCGACGGAACCAGGGGTTGGGGGCATGCGATGACGTTACCTGAAGCGGAGGGTCCTGCGCACGGCCGGTTTTGATCGGCTCGCGGGCGGGCTCGCGCGGACGAGGGCTTTGGACGCCGGCACGGCCATTTCATTCCCCGCCGGCGCCCGCTTCACAGCCAGTCTTTCGACGCGGCGGTGAGCATTTCGTGGATCAGTTGCGCGAAGCGCTGGCTCAGCACGCTCTGCGGCCGGTCCACCGGCAACAGCAGGTAGGTCGGAAAGCGTATCTGCGGGTGAAACGGGCGGGTCTCGATATCCCGGTGCAGGTATTCCATCGCCACCATCGGGTTGACGATGCTCACGCCCAGGCCGAGCGCGACGAGCGAGCAGATGGTCGCCGCATAGGGCGTTTCCAGGTTCAGCTTGCGCTGGCCCTTGCCGTCCGGGAACACCCGGTCCACCCGCGCGCGCGCGCCGTCGTTCTGCGACAGCGAAATGAACGCCTCGCCTTTCAGGTCCTCCGGCCGCACCACCTCGAGGTCGCCCAGCCGGTGTCTCTTGGGGAACACGCACACCCCCGGCACGTCGCAGATGGCCTGGCTTTTCACGCCGGGAAGCTCCTTGCCCACATAGGACGCCAGCCCCAGGTCGCAGAACTGCGAAGCGGCCCAGTGCGCGACCGTCGGCGAATCGTTGGTGTGGATCGAGATCGCCACGTCCGGGTTCTCCGCGCAAAAGCGCTGGATCACCCGCGGCAGCAGGGTCAGCGAGAGCGAGGGCACGGCGGCGATGCGCAGGCGCCCGGTGCCGGCGCGGCGGATGTTCTGCGCCGACTGCTCCAGGCTGTGCAGGCCGATGAAAGCGCGCTCGACATCTGCGAACAGCGCCGTTCCCTCGTCGGTGGGCATCAGCCGTCCGCCCAGGCGCTCGAACAGGCGGAAGCCGCTCTGCCGCTCCAACTGCGCGATCAGCCGGCTGATGTTGGGTTGCGAGGTGTGCAGAGACTCGGCGGCGGCCGTCATCGAGCCGCTCAACATCACGGCGCGGAAGGCTTCGACTTGCTTGAAATTCATGGGCAGACCATATCAATTCCGTATGAGCCCCCACTGTATTGTCATTTGTTGGCATGAACCAGAGGCCTTATAACTGTTCTCGGCAGCGATGCAACCGCGCAGATGGATGCGCTGTCCGGAGAAGTACGAGCCCGTCCCTTGCACCGAGTCCCGTCTCGGTTCCTGCCCTGAAATCATGTGTCGCAGTGCCGGTGCACGCGATGCTGAACGTTGACCAGGAGGCACCATGTCGTTTTCCTTCAAGATCCTTCGCACCGTATTGGCCTTTTCCTGCGTGTCCCTGACAGGGCTGGCGCCACTGCATGCCGCCGAGCTGCCGGCCGTTCCCGATGACATCAAGGAAGCCGGCCAGCTGCGCGCGGGCGTGCGCTGCGACCAGCCTCCCTACGGCTTCCAGGATGGAAGCGGCGAGTTCGCCGGGGTCGAGGTGGAGATGTCCAGGCAAATCGCGCTCTGGGCGCTGGGCTCGAAGGACAAGGTGACCTTCACCTGCGTCACCGCCGAGAACCGGGTGCCCCAATTGCTTGGGCGCAAGGTCGACTTCCTGATCGCGACCCTCGGCGTGACCCCCGAGCGCCAGCGCGTCATCGACTTCACCACGCCCTATCGCTGGGGCGCCAGCGACGTGGTGGTGAAGAAGGACAGCCCGATCAGGAAGATCACCGACCTGAACGGCAAGACCCTCGCCACCCTGAAGGGCTCGGTGCAGGCCAAGTGGTTCGAGGACCACATGCCCGAGGTGAAGACCCTGCGCATGAACAGCGCCGCCGATGCGCTGCAGACCTTCCGCCAGGGACGCGCCGACGCCTACACCCACGACGCGGCGACCCTGGTCGTGGTGGCCGACAACGACAAGAATGCGCGCCTGCTCAACGAGCCGTTCCAGATATCCGACGCCGCCATCGGCGTGCGCAAGAACGAGGCGGCCTGGCGCGACTACCTGAGCGCCGCGGTGGCGCGCATGCACGAGGAAAAACTGTTCCGCGTCTGGGTCCAGCAGTACGTGCCGGAAAACATCCAGAGCTACTACCTGAGCGTCTTCGAGCAGGCTAAACCTGCCGAAGCGCTCTGAGCGTCGGCCGCCGATGGACTTCGATTTCGACTACCTGCTGGCGCAATGGCCGGCGCTGCTGGACGGCGTGCTGATGACCCTGCGGGTGTCGCTGCTGGCCATCGCCGCCTCGCTGGTCATCGGTGTCCTCGGCGGCGCCGCGCGGGTGATGAAGATTCCGCTGCTGGCGCAGTTCGTCGCCCTGTACGTGGAGTTGATCCGCAACACGCCGATCCTGGTGCAGCTGTTCTTCATCTTCTACGGCCTGCCGGCGATCGGCATGGAGCTCTCGCTGTTCTGGTCGGGGGTGCTGTGCCTGTCGCTGTGGGCCGGCGCCTACCAGGTGGAAAACGTGCGCGGCGGCCTGGCCACGGTCGAGCACGGCATGCGCGAGGCGAGCATGGCCCTGAGCCTCAAGCCGATCCATTACTTCGGCCTGGTGGCCCTGCCCATCGCGTTCCGCACCAGCCTTCCGGCGATGCTCAACACGGCGATTTCGCTGTTGAAGAACTCCTCCTACCTGCAGGCGATCGGCCTGGCGGAGCTGACCTTCGTCGCGGTGGACCGCATCGCCACGGACTTTCGCGCGATCGAGATGTTCAGCGCGATCTGCGTCATGTACCTGGCGCTGGTAGCGGTTTTGGCGGCGCTGACCGGGCGCCTGTCCGCCCACCTGCAACGTCCTTTCCAGAACTGAGGCCGCCATGAACATCCTCATCGAGAACTGGGGGTTCGTCTCCAAAGGGTTATGGATGACGCTGCGCCTGGCGCTGGTGGTCCTGCTGTTCACCACCCTGATTTCGTCGGTGTTCGGCGTGCTGGCGACCCTGCGCAACCGCGTGCTGCGCACGCTCATCCATGCCTACGTCGAGCTGTTCCGCTCGATCCCGCTGATCGTCAACGTGTTCTTCATCTTCTTCGGCGCGCCGATGCTGGGCCTGGACCTGAGCCCGTTCGCCGCCGTCACCACCGGGCTGACCCTGTGGGGCAGCGCCAACGGCATCGAAATCGTCCGCGGCGGCCTCGAATCGGTGCCCCGCCACCAGTGGAAGAGCGCCTGGACGCTGGGGCTGCGACCCTGGCAGATCTACCTGCACGTGATCGCGCCGCAGTCGATGCGGGCGATCCTGCCGGCCTACACCGGCCTTCTGACGATGCTCGTCCAGGCCACCTCGCTTGGCGCCCTGGTGGGGGTCAGCGAGTTCCTCAAGGTCGGCCAGATCATCATCGAACGCGCCACGGTGATGACCGGCGTCAGCCCGGCGTTCACCGTCTATGGCGGCGTTCTGCTGGTGTACTTCGTCATCTGTTCGTCGCTGAGCTGGCTCAGCCGCTATCTCGAACGCCGCCTGGGCCGCCCGGCGATGCGTACCAAAAACCAGGGGGTTTCATGATGCAAGAATCCAAAGTCAGTCGGCGCCTGAAGGAAGCCACCGCCCCGGAGGTCAACGAGTACATCTACCGGCCGCGCCTGGAAGGTTTCGCCGACGGCTTCGCCAATCTGGGCGACGTCAATAAGGCGCACATCGTCATGCTCGCCGAGCGCGGCCTGATTCGCGAAGAACATGCGGCGGTGCTGGCCAGGGGCGTGCTGGACATGGAGGCGGCCGGGCCGGCCGCGGTGACCCTCGACCCCTCCCGCGAGGACGCCTATTTCAACTACGAGGCGCACCTGATCGAGCAGATCGGCGCCGACATCGGCGGCCGCCTGCACACCGGGCGCAGCCGCAACGACATGCTCGCGACCCTGGACCGCCTGCGTTGCCGGGAAGTCCTGATGGACCTCATCGACGCGCTGATCCAGGTACGCCAGACCGCGTTGGAAAGGGCCGAGGCGTTCGCCAGCGTGGTGATGCCGGGCTACACCCACCTGCAGCCGGCCCAGCCGATCACCTACGGGTTCTACCTGTCGGCGGTCGAGCAGGCGCTGGAGCGCGATTGCCGGCGACTGACCCAGACCCTCGAATCGATGAACCAGAGCCCGCTGGGCGCCGCCGCCTTCGCCGGCACTCCGTTCGCGATCGACCGGGCGCGCACCGCCGAGCTGCTGGGCTTCGACGGTTATCTGGACAACGCCCTGGACGCCGTGGGCTCCCGCGATTTCATTCTCGAAAGCCTGTCCCACCTGAGCCTGCTGTCGGTGTTCTGGAGCCGCGTGGCGCAGGACTACTTCGTCTGGAGCACCCACGAGTTCAGCCTGATCGACTTCCCCGATAGCGTCGCGGCGACCTCCAGCATCATGCCGCAGAAGAAGAACCCGACCGTCCTGGAATACCTCAAGGGTCGCAGCGGGCACATCGTCGGCCTGCTGATGGGCGCCAGCACCACCATCAAGGGCAGCAACTTTTCCCACACCGGCGACGCCAACCGCGAAGGCACCCGCAGCTTCTGGGAGGCGGCGGAAGAGAGCCTGCGCTGCCTGAAGCTGCTCAATCTGGTGCTGCGCACGGCGACGCCGAACGCGCGACTGGGGGTGCAACGGGCCGGCGAGGACTTCTCCACCGCCACCGCTCTGGCCGATCTGATCGTGCGTGAGGCGGACCTGTCGTTCCGCGAGGCGCACCACGTCGTCGGCGGCGTGGTGCGCCTGGCGATGGACGCGGGGATTCCGGCGCACCGCATCGACACGGCGATGGTGGACGTCTGCGCGCTGGAGCAGCTCGGTCACCCGCTGAACCTGGCCGCGGACAAGGTGCGCGACTGCCTCGACCCCACCGCCAACGTGCAGGCGCGCACCTCCGCTGGCGGCCCCTCGCTGCTCTCGCTGGAGCCCAGCCTGATCCGCGCCAATCAACGCATCGGGCTGGAGCGCCAGGCCAACCAGGCCCGCCGCGACCGCCTCGCGGCGGCCCATGAGCGGCTGCAGGCGGCGACCCGGGCGCAGGCCGGCCTATGAAGCCGATGCTCACCGTGCGTGACCTGCACAAGCACTTCGGGGAGCACGAGGTGGTCAAGGGCGTCGACCTGGACGTCAGCGAGGGCGAGGTGGTGGTGATCATCGGCCCCAGCGGCTCGGGGAAGTCGACCTTCATCCGCTGCCTGAACAGCCTCGAAGAGCCCACCGCCGGCAGCGTCGTCATCGACGGCGGCGAATCGATCCAGGCGGGAAACCGCAGGGCGCTGGCCCGCCTGCGCGAGGACGTCGGCATGGTGTTCCAGGACTACACCCTGTTTCCGCACATGACGGTGCTGGCGAACATGACGCTCGCGCCGGTCAAGCTCAAGCGGGCGTCGCGCGCGGATGCCGAGCGCGAGGCGCTGGCGTTGCTGGAGCGGGTGGGCCTGCAGCACAAGGCCGACGGCTACCCGTCGGAGCTTTCCGGCGGCCAGCAGCAGCGCGTGGCCATCGTCCGCGCGCTGGCGATGAAGCCGCGCCTGCTGTTGTTCGACGAGCCGACCTCGGCGCTCGACCCGGAGACCGTCGGCGACGTGCTCAACGTCATGAAGGGCCTGGCCGCGGAAGGCATGACCATGATCGTGGTGACCCACGAGATGGGCTTCGCCCGCGAAGTGGCGGATCGGGTGGTGTTCTTCGCGGACGGCCGCATCGTCGAAATGGGGCCGCCTTCGCAGATGTTCACCGCGCCGAAGGAGGCCCGCACGCAGCAGTTCCTCCACAGCGTCCTGCATTGACGTCTCGCGCCCGAGACGTCCGCTGCGCTCAAATCAGATGCGGGGTGCTGCGCGCCAGCAGCGCCTCGGTATCCACGCCGCGTGGCAGGGTGCCGTATTCGCGGCCGCCGTCGCCCAGACGGCTGGCGATGAAGGCATCGGAGACCACGGCGTTGCCGGCTTCCAGCAGCAGCTTGGCCTGCAGACCGACGGCCACGTCCTCGGTGAGCTGGCGGGCGCGGTACTGGATGTCGTCGGTGTCGCGGAAGTTCTTCGCCAGGCGTTCGATGTGCGCGCGCAGGCGGGCATCGCCGTGGCCGTCGCCGAGTTCGGCGAACAGCGCGTCGAGCACCCCGGCCTCTTTCGACAGAGCGCGCAGCACGTCCAGGCACTGCACGTTGCCGGAGCCTTCCCAGATCGAGTTGACCGGTGCCTCGCGGTACAGCCGCGGCAGGATGGTTTCCTCGACGTAACCGGCGCCGCCCAGGCA
Source organism: Pseudomonas sp. PS02288 (assembly GCF_029959715.1). Lineage (NCBI taxonomy): Bacteria > Pseudomonadati > Pseudomonadota > Gammaproteobacteria > Pseudomonadales > Pseudomonadaceae > Pseudomonas > Pseudomonas sp. PS02288. The sequence goes on from NZ_JASCPA010000033.1 coordinate 33,963, forward strand.
TTCCGAGGCTTCGGCGATCATTCCCGGCGCGCGCTTGCAGATCCAGTACTTGCCGACCGCGGTGACCAGGCGGGCGAAGGTCGCTTCCTGGGCATCGTCGGCGTTGTCCAGCGCGTGCCCCATGCGCAGGCTCAGCGCCAGCGCGGCTTCGCTTTCCAGGGCGAGGTCGGCCAGCACGTTGCGCATCAGCGGCTGTTCGGCGAGCAGGCGGCCGCCGACCTGACGGTGCGCGCAGTGGTGCGTGGCCTGGCTCAGCGCCTGGCGCATCAGGGCGCTGGAACCGACCATGCAGTCGAAGCGGGTCATCCCGACCATCTCGATGATGGTCGGCACGCCGCGGCCTTCCTCGCCGATCATCCAGGCCAGCGCGCCGCGGTATTCCACTTCGCTGGAGGCGTTCGACCAGTTGCCCAGCTTGTTCTTCAGACGCTGGATGTAGAAGGCGTTGCGCGTGCCGTCCGGGCGGTGGCGCGGCAGCAGGAAGCAGGTCAGGCCCTTGTCGGTGTAGGCCAGGGTCAGGAAGGCGTCGCACATCGGCGCCGAGCAGAACCACTTGTGGCCGACCAGCTCGTAGGCCTGGCCTGGCCCGCCGGCACCGAGGGCGTGGGCGCGGGTGGTGTTGGCGCGCACGTCGGTGCCGCCCTGCTTCTCGGTCATGGCCATGCCGAGGGTGACGCCGGCCTTGCGCTCCATCGGCAGGTTGCGCGGGTCGTATTCACTGGCGAGGACGCGCGGCAGCCACTGCGCGGCGATGTCCGGCTGCAGTTGCAGCGCCGGCACGCTGGCGAAGGTCATGGTCAGCGGACAGCCGCTGCCGGACTCCGCCTGCGAGTGCAGGTAACTCAGTCCGGCCCGCGCCACGTGGGCGCCGGCGCGCGGGTCGGTCCAGGGCAGCGACGGGATGCCGTGCTCGATGGCCGTGCGCATCAGCTCGTGATAGGCCGGATGGAATTCCACCAGGTCGATGCGCTGACCGTAGCGGTCATGGCTCTTGAACACCGGCTTGTTCTCGTTGGCGAGGAAACCCGCCGCCATCAGCGGCCCGCCGGCCAGCGCGCCGTATGCCTGCAGACGGTCCTCGGCCCAGCCGCCCTGGAAGCGGTGCACCCACTCCTGTAACGGCAGGTCGACGCGGTAGAGGTTGGCGCCGTCCAGCGGCGGCACCTGGTTGAAGACCTCGTGGGTTTCGCCGAGGGCACTGAACGCGGACTGAGGGGAATTCACGGATGGGGCTCCTTGGCGCCGACAGCGCGCAGACAGAAAGTGGTCAGGGCATCGCTGACCACGGCCAGTTCAACGGACGGCCGACCGGCCTCGCGCGCCGCCCAGGCGGGCGGCGACAGTGGACCGACCAGCGATTCGGCAATCGCGCCCACCAGGCACGCGGCGATCACTCGCGGTTGCGCGACCTGGAACGCGCCCTGCGCCGCGCCTTCCTCCAGCAACTCGCAGAACAGCTCGCCATAGGCTTCGCGGTAGAGCAGGCGTTGCTCGTCCACCTCCGCCTCCACCGGCTCGGCGATCAGGGCGAAGGCCAGCGAACGGCTGCTCCAGGCCCGCGCGGCGAACTGCCGGACGCCGCGCGCCAGGCGTGTCGCCGGATCGCCGTCGCCCCTCAACACCTCGCGCAGCGCCTCGACCTCGCGGCCGCTGGCGCTGGCGAACACCTCCGCCGCCAGCTCGCCCTTGCTGTGGAAATGGCGGTACAGGCTGCCGGTGGCGATGCCGACGTCGTCGGCCAGGGCGACCATGGTCAGGCTGGCGAAACCGCCGCCGGCCACCCGGCTCAGGGCGCAGTCGAGAATGCGCTGGCGCAGTTGCTCATCGCGATCCATGCGGGCGGGGGTGGTGCGGTAGGCCATGGGTGGCTCCCGATTGCTTCACAAGAAGTGAACCAACGTTCAGATGTTTGCGAAAGCGGGAAATCGGCCAAAGCGCAGGCCTTACTCCGCCAAGGCGCTCATCCCGACGTACGGCAGAGGGCGTCGCCGCCGGCCGATTGTTCTTCTGACCGCACCCGGTTGGTTCGGTTGAGCAGCGCGCGACGAAGAAGCCGCTGCAGCTCCTCGAAGCGCATCGGTTTGCCCAGGCAATCGTCCATCCCCGCCGCCAGGCAATGCTCGCGGGCAGCGGCCTGCGGCGCGCCGACCATGCCCAGCAGCACCAGCCCGGCGTACTCCGACCGCTGGCGCAGGCGCCGACAGGTGGCATAGGCGTCATCGCCGGGGGCGGCGCAATCGATCAGCAGCGCATCCACCGGCTCCAGCGCGAGCAGCTCGAAGGCCTGCTCGCCGTTGTCGACGGTGAACACCTGGTAGCCCAGCTTGAGCAGCATGCCGCGCGACACCAGGCGGCTGACCGTGTCCTCTTCCACCAGCAATACCCGGCAGTCGGCCGGGCGCCGCGGCGCGACGGCGCCGGCTGCCGTGCCGGTCGTGTGACGGACGCCGGACGCCAGCGGCAGCCTCAGCTCGAAGCGGCTGCCGCGGCCCGGCAAGGACTGGTGGCGCAGTTCGCCGCCGAGCAGTCCGGCGAGCTGGCGGCATAACGCCAGGCCGATGCCCAGGCCGCCGTGGGTGCGGGTCAGCGATCCGTCGAGCTGCTTGAAATGCTGGTACAACGAGCCATCGGCTGGCGTGACGAAGCCGATCCCACTGTCGCTGACGACGAAGCTCAGGTGGCCCGCGGCGTCGCTTTCGCGCGCCACGCGCAGCACCACGCCGCCGCGTACAGTGAACTTGATCGCGTTGTCGAGCAGGTGGCCGAGGCACTGGGCGATCTTCTGCGCGTCGCCCTCGAGCACCTCTTCGAGGCCAGGCTGACGCTCGAGGGAAAAGCGCAGGCCCTTGTCCTCGGCACGCGCCGCGTAGCTGCCGCGCAGCGCCTCGAGCAGCCCGCCGAGGCTGAACGGCTCGCGCACGGCGCGCAGGCGCCCGGCCTGCAGCTCGGTGAGTGCCAGCAGGTCGTCGATCATGCCCAGCAGCGCGCGCGCCGAATCGGCCGCGGTCTTGCGGTAAAGCGCCGACTCGGTGTCCAGCGGCATGGTCTGCAACAGGTCCAGCGAACCGATCACGCCGTTCATCGGCGTGCGCAGCTCATGGGTCAGGGTGGCGAGGAATTCGTCCTTGAGGCGATTGCCCGCCGCCAGCTCGGCGTTGAGCGCCTGCAGTTTCCGCTCGGCCGCCTGCAGGATGCCGGTGCGTTCCTCCTTCAGCGCGTTGATCCGGTCGGCCAGGGCCAGCGACAGCAGGCCGACCTCCAGCGCCGAACCGATCTGGCTGGCGTACATGGTGAAGAAGACGTTGGGCAGGTAGCCGAGCACCATCAGCGTGTTGATCAGTCCGCCGCCGAGGAAGGCGCTCCAGGCTAGGGTGAAATAGCGCGCCACCTGCATCCCGCGCACCCAGGCCAGCACGCCGGCGGCGAACACCGTGACGGTGAACGCCAACGCCAGCAGCGTGGCCAGGCGCAGGGCGATGGCGTAGCTGCTGCACAGCGACAGCAGCATGACCAGGGCGGCGCTGACCATGAGCACACGCAGCAGGCGATCGAGCGGCAGCGAATACTGCAGGATACGCAGGAAACGCCGGGCGAACTGGCCGCCGAACAGCGCCGTGGCACCGATGAAGAACGGCGTGGACGCGTTCGCCCACCAGGGGTTGTCCGGCCAGAGATACTGGATACCGGCGCCGTTCACCGACACCTGATAGAGGCCGAACGAGGCGATGTAGAGGATGTAGTAGAGGTAGCTGACGTCGCGGACGCTGAGGAAGATGAACAGGTTGTAGAAGAGCATCACCAGCAGCACGCCGTAGATGATTCCAAGCATGTAGACGCGGCCGGTCTGGCCTTCGAGATAGGCATGCGGCGCCCACAGCGTCAGCGGCGCCTGGATTGAACCCTCGCTTTTCAGCCGCAGGTAGACGCGCATGGGCTGACCGGGCTGCAGGCCGAGGCGGAACAGGTAGTTGTTCTGCTTCAGCTCGCGGCTGGCGAACGGCAGGCCGTCGCCCGTGTGGCGCGCCAGCCGGTAGCGGCCTTCGGCGTCGGCCAGGTAGAGCTGCAGGTCGTCGAGCGGCGGATAGGCCAGTTCCAGCAGCCAGTCGCGCGCATCGCCGGCGCCGTGCGGCTGGTATTCCAGGTCCACGCGCAGCCAGAACGCCGAATGCGAATAACCGGCGTTGAGCACGTCCTGGTCATGCGGGCGGAATTTGCCGTCGAAGGCGGACGAGCTGATCTCTTCGATGCCAACCTCGCCGCGCGGGTCCTCGAAAACCGCCATCGCGCGCCCCAGCGGGACGCTCTCGGTTCGTTCGTCGAAGCTGATCGCCGTTGCCAGGCTCGGCAACAGGCAAAGGATAGAGAGGAGGAGTTGCCGCATACGCCCTGCACAAAACGGCCGGTGACAGGAGCGCTTCCTGGAGGAGCGCAGCCGGCCGATCGGGTGAGAAAGCGGCGAACTGTACCAGTCCGCCGCCGACGGCGCAGGCCCGCGCGCGGGCACTGGACCCTGTCGCTGCAGCCGCCTGGAGGTCCTCCGGCGAGCGTTTAGTGATAAGCTCGCGCACCATGAATATGCCCTCTCGCCCCGTTGTCCTCTGCCTCTCCGGGCATGACCCCAGTGGTGGTGCCGGCCTGCAGGCCGACATCGAAGCCCTGCTCGCCCAAGGCTGCCACGCCGCCCCGACCGTCACTGCGCTGACCGTGCAGAGCACCGTCGATGTCGTCGATTTTCGAGTGCTCGACCGCGAATGGGTGCTCGCCCAGGCGCATGCGGTGATCGCGGATCTGCCGGTCGCCGCGGTCAAGCTGGGCATGCTCGGCTCGGTGGAGATGGTCGAAACCGTGCTCGAAGTGATGCGCTCGCTGCCGGGCGTGCCGCTGGTCTGCGACCCGGTGCTGCGCGCAGGCGGCGGTGGAACCCTGGGCAAGGACGACGTCGGCTTCGCGATGCGCGAGCGGCTGCTGCCGATCGCCGCCATCGCCACGCCCAACCTCCCCGAAGCGCGCATCCTCGCCGAATTGCCCGACGGCAGCGCCGACGAATGCGCGGAAAAGCTACTGCCCTATTGCCGCCACCTGCTGATCACCGGTGGACACGGCGACGAGCAGCAGGTGCACAACCGCCTTTACTCCCGAGACGGCTCCCGCCACAGCTTCACCTGCGAGCGCCTGCCGGGCAGCTACCACGGTTCCGGCTGCACCCTCGCCAGCGCCCTGGCCGGGCGCCTGGCCCTTGGCGAAGACCTCGCCAGCGCGGTGCAGACGGCGTTGACCTACACCTGGCGCACGCTGCGCGACGCCGAAGCGCCGGGCAAGGGCCAGTACGTGCCGCGCCGCCTGCCGCTGGATTTCTGCTCGTGAGCCGGACGTCATGAAATTGCGCGGCCTCTACGCCATCACCGACAGCCAGTTGCTCGCCGGCGGCAAATTGCTGCCCTACGTCGAAGCGGCGCTCAAGGGCGGCGCACGGCTGCTGCAGTACCGGGACAAATCCAGCGACGACGCCCGCCGCCTGCGCGAAGCCGAGGCGCTGCGCGAACTCTGCGCCCGCCACGGCGCACAGCTGATCATCAACGACGACGCCGAGCTCGCCGCACGCTTGGGCGTCGGCCTGCACCTCGGCCAGGGCGACGGTTCCCTGGGCGCGGCGCGTGCCCTGCTCGGCCGCAAGGCGATCATCGGCGCGACCTGCCATGCGCGCCTCGACCTCGCCGAGCAGGCCATCCGCGAAGGCGCCAGCTACGTCGCCTTCGGTCGTTTCTTCGATTCCAATACCAAGCCGGGCGCACCGGCTGCCAGCCTCGAGCTGCTGGCCCAGGCCCGCCAGCTCGCCGGCCTGCCGATCGTCGCCATCGGCGGCGTGACGCTCGACAACGCCCCCTCGCTGATCGCCCACGGCGCCAACCTGGTGGCGGTGATCCACGCCCTGTTCAGCGCCGAAAACGCCGCGGAAGTCGAGCGTCGCGCCCACGCCTTCAGTGCCTTGTTCGCAACCCCCTGACCATTTCGGCGGATGAGCGACGCTGATCCGCCCGCCGACCTCCGAGAGGCCCCCGCATGTCCCGCTCCGAAACCCTGTTCGCCAACGCCCAGAAACACATCCCCGGCGGCGTCAATTCGCCGGTCCGCGCCTTCAGGAGCGTCGGCGGCACCCCGCTGTTCTTCAAGCACGCCGCCGGCGCCTACGTGATCGACGAGGACGACAAGCGCTACGTCGACTACGTCGGCTCCTGGGGGCCGATGATCCTTGGCCACAGCCATCCGGACGTGCTCGACGCGGTGCGCAGGCAGCTCGAGCACGGCCTCTCCTACGGCGCGCCGACCGCCATGGAAACCGAGATGGCCGACCTCGTCTGCCGCCTGGTGCCGTCGATGGAGATGGTCCGCATGGTCAGCTCCGGGACCGAGGCGACCATGAGCGCGATCCGCCTGGCACGTGGCTTCACCGGCCGCGACAGCATCATCAAGTTCGAAGGCTGCTACCACGGCCACTCCGACAGCCTGCTGGTGAAAGCCGGCTCCGGCCTGCTGACCCAGGGCGTACCGAGTTCGGCAGGCGTTCCGGCCGCCTTCGCCAAACACACGCTGACCCTGCCGTTCAACGACATCGAAGCGGTGAAGACGATGCTCGCCGAGGTCGGCCAGGAGGTCGCCTGCATCATCGTCGAGCCGGTCGCCGGCAACATGAACTGCGTGCCGCCGGCACCCGGCTTCCTCGAAGGCCTGCGCGCGCTGTGCGACGAGCACGGCGTGGTGCTGATCTTCGACGAAGTGATGACCGGCTTCCGCGTCGCCCTCGGCGGTGCCCAGGCGCACTACGGCATCGTTCCGGACCTGACCACCTTCGGCAAGATCATCGGTGGCGGCATGCCGGTCGGCTGCTTCGGCGGCAAGCGCGCGATCATGCAGCGCATCGCCCCGCTCGGCCCGGTGTATCAGGCCGGCACGCTGTCCGGTAATCCGCTGGCGATGGCCGCCGGCCTGACCACCCTGCGGCTGATCCAGCGCGAAGGCTTCCACGCCGAGCTGAGCGAGTACACCAGCCGCATGCTGCAGGGCCTGCAGGACCGCGCCGATGCGGCCGGCATTCCCTTCGTCACTACCCAGGCCGGCGGCATGTTCGGCCTGTACTTCAGCGGCGCCGACGACATCGTCACCTTCGACGACGTGATGGGCAGCGACGTCGAACGCTTCAAGCGCTTCTTCCACCTGATGCTCGACGGCGGCGTTTACCTGGCGCCCAGCGCGTTCGAGGCCGGTTTCACGTCGATCGCCCATGGCGATGCGGAGCTGAAGATCACCCTCGACGCCGCCGAACGCGCGTTCGCCGAATTGAAGAAAAGCTGACACAAAAGCGGGTAAAGGCTTTGTAAGCGAGCTACGGGTTATTCCATAATGAACGTGCCGACACGCTTGTCGGCCGGGCATGGGCCCGTCTCTGCTTCTGAGGCGTTTCGACTCGCATGAACCGCACCGGCCGCGGCCGAATTCTGGGCTGCCTGCTGCTTCTGCTTCCCGCGCTGGCCACGGCGGGGGGCAACTCCCTGCTGATCCCGGCCAACGGGCGCTGCTCGCTGAACACCGCGCCGGAAGACATGCCCGAAGCCCTCGCGGCCTGCCAGCAGGCGGCGCAGAGTGGCGACAGCGAAGCGCAGTTCGAACTCGGCGAGTATTACTACGACGGCCAGCGCGCCCCGCGCGACCTCAAGCAGGCGCTCAACTGGTTCGAGCAGGCATCGCTCAAGGGCCACGCCAACGCGCAGCTGCGTCTGGGCAGCATGTTCTTCCGCGGCGAAGGCGTGCCGGCGAACAACATGCAGGCGTTCATCGTGCTGAAGATGGCGGCGGTGAACGGTTCGGACGAAGCGCTGGATACCGCCGACCTGGTCGCCGCGCAGATGCGTCGCGACGAGCTGGACATCGCCACCCAGGTGCTCGGGCAGATCTTCCGCAACTACCTCACCGACCTGCAGACGGTCGACGGCAACAACTCGCCGTTCGCACCACTTCCGTAGCTCGCCGCGCGGCGGGCGCCCTCGATTGGTCGCTTACTTGTCCGGCATCGGCATGGGGAACGGCATCACGTTGCCGCCACCCTTCGCTTCGCTGATCTTCGGCGTACCGAGACGCTCCACTTCGTCGATGCGGACGATCGCGTGCATCGGCACGAAGCTGCGCACCACGCCCTCGAACTGCGCCTTGAGCTTTTCCTCGCTGGGGTCGACGACCACCTGAGTGCGTTCGCCGAAGACGAATTCCTCGATTTCCAGGAAACCCCAGAGATCGCTCTGGAAGATCTGCTTGGCGTACATCTCGTACACCTGGCCCTGGTTGAGGAAAATCACCTTGTAGATCGGGGTATCGCGCTTGCTCATGCTGACGGGGCGGCTCGGGGAGGAGAAACGGGGCGCGCATCGTAGCACAGGCGGCCCGCCTGACTGGCGCGGTGAAATCGAACGCCGCCTCGCCTTCCGCAGCGCTGTAGCCTGATCAAGGCGGCGCCCTTATAATCGCCGGTCATTTTTTAACCACCCTGACGTTGCCATGACCAAGAAGCTCTATATCGAAACCCACGGTTGCCAGATGAACGAGTACGACAGCTCGCGAATGGTCGACCTGCTGGGCGAGCACGAGGCCCTGGAAGTCACGGCGAACCCCGCCGAAGCCGACGTGATCCTGCTCAACACCTGCTCGATTCGCGAGAAGGCCCAGGACAAGGTGTTCTCCCAGCTCGGCCGCTGGCGCGAGCTGAAGCTGGAGAACCCCGGCCTGGTGATCGGCGTCGGCGGCTGCGTGGCCAGCCAGGAGGGCGCGGCGATCCGTGACCGCGCGCCCTATGTCGACGTGGTGTTCGGCCCGCAGACCCTGCACCGCCTGCCGGAAATGATCGATGCCGCGCGCAGCACGCGCACGCCGCAGGTGGACATCTCCTTCCCCGAGATCGAGAAGTTCGACCGCCTGCCCGAGCCGCGCATCGACGGCCCCAGCGCCTTCGTCTCGATCATGGAAGGCTGCAGCAAGTACTGCACCTTCTGCGTGGTGCCCTACACCCGCGGCGAGGAAGTCAGCCGGCCGTTCGACGACGTGCTCGCCGAAGTCATCCACCTCGCCGAGCACGGCGTGCGCGAAGTCACCCTGCTGGGGCAGAACGTCAACGGCTATCGTGGCGAGACCCATGACGGGCGAATCGCCGACTTCGCCGAACTGATCCGCGTGGTCGCCGAGGTCGAGGGCATCGAGCGAATCCGCTACACCACTTCGCACCCGCTGGAATTCTCCGACGCGCTGATCGCCGCCCATGCCGAAGTGCCGGAGCTGGTGAAGTTCGTCCACCTTCCGGTGCAGGCGGGCTCGGATCGCATCCTCGCGGCGATGAAGCGCAACCATACGGCGCTGGAATACAAGTCGCGCATCCGCAAGCTGCGCGCCGCGGTGCCGGACATCTGCATCAGCTCGGACTTCATCATCGGCTTCCCCGGCGAGACTGAGAAGGACTTCGAGCAGACCATGAAACTGGTACAGGACGTCGGTTTCGACTTCTCCTTCTCCTTCGTCTACAGCGCGCGCCCCGGCACGCCGGCCGCCGATCTGCCCGACGACACGCCCGACGAGGTGAAGAAGCAGCGCCTGTCGATTCTGCAGACGCGGATCAGCCAGCAGGGCTTCGAGATCAGCCGGCGGATGGTCGGCAGCACCCAGCGCATCCTCGTCAGCGACTTCTCGAAGAAGGACCCGGGCATGCTCCAGGGGCGTACCGAAAACAACCGCATCGTCAACTTCCGCAGCGCCAACCCGCGGCTGATCGGCCAGTTCGTCGACGTGCATATCGACGACGCGCTGCCGCATTCGCTGCGCGGCAGCCTGATCGAAAACACCGCTCACTGACGCCCGCCGGGTCGAAGCGGCCCGGGGGCCGTGCATCGCCGTCGCGCCGCCGGCCCGATGCACGGCCGGGCGGCGGCTTTCACCCTCGCCCGCATGGGGTTATCCTTTCTTCCACCTTCACTGCCTCCGGCGGCCATAAAAAGACATTGAACGCTCCCACCGAACCCCATCGTTTCACCCTCGAACCCTTTGAAGCGCGCCGCTTCGCCAACCTCTGCGGACAGTTCGACGAGCACTTGCGGCTGATCGAACAGCGCCTCGCCCTGGAAATCCGCAACCGCGGCAACCAGTTCGAGATCGTCGGCAACAGCGAGCGCGCCCGCGCCGCGGAAAATCTGCTGCGCCGCCTGTACCGCGAGACCCAGAGCAGCGAGCTGTCGCCGGACATGGTCCACCTGTTCCTGCAGGAGTCGGGGATGGACGAGCTGGTCAACCCGAGCGCGCAGAACGCCTCCAGCGTCGCGCTGCGCACCAAGAAGGGCATGATCAAACCGCGCGGTGCCAACCAGCAGCGCTACGTGCGTTCGATCCTGGACAACGACATCAACTTCGGCATCGGCCCGGCCGGCACCGGCAAGACCTACCTCGCCGTGGCCTGCGCGGTGGACGCGCTGGAGCGCGAACAGGTGCGTCGCATCCTGTTGGTGCGTCCGGCGGTGGAAGCCGGCGAGAAGCTCGGCTTCCTGCCCGGTGACCTGGCGCAGAAGATCGACCCCTACCTGCGCCCGCTGTACGACGCGCTCTACGAGATGCTCGGCTTCGAGACCGTGGCCAAGCTCATCGAGAAGCAGGTGATCGAGATCGCCCCGCTCGCCTACATGCGCGGACGCACGCTTAACAACAGCTTCATCATCCTCGACGAGAGCCAGAACACCACGCTGGAACAGATGAAGATGTTCCTCACCCGCATCGGTTTCGGCTCCACCGCGGTGATCACCGGCGACATCACCCAGGTCGACCTGCCGCGCGGCACCAAGTCCGGGCTGACCCATGTGATCGAGGTGCTGCGCGACGTGCCGGGCATCAGCTTCACCCACTTCATCTCCAAGGACGTCGTGCGCCACCCGCTGGTGCAGCGCATCGTCGAAGCCTACGACCGCTTCGAGCAGCGCCAGCAGGCGCCTCTTCAACGCGACGACAACGACCCGGGTGCCCGCGCCGACGATGCTTGAACTCGACCTGCAGAACGCCAGCCAGGGCGCTGTTCCCGACGAGGCGGCGCTGCGCCGCTGGTGCGAACTGGCGCTGCGCCAGCGCACCGCTGATTCCGAGCTGACCATCCGCCTGGTCGACGAGGACGAGGGCCACGAACTGAACGCCACCTGGCGGCACAAGGATTACGCGACCAACGTGCTGTCCTTTCCCGCCGACATTCCCGAAGGTCCGGGCGGCGAACCGCTGCTGGATATACCGTTGCTCGGCGATCTGGTGATCTGCGTGCCGGTGGTCGAGCGCGAGGCCGCCGAACAGGGCAAGGCCCTCGAAGCCCACTGGGCACACCTGGTGATCCACGGCTGCCTGCACCTGCTGGGCTATGACCATCTGGAAGACGACGAGGCCGAGGAAATGGAATCGTTGGAACGAGAATTGCTCGCCGAGCTGGGTCATCCCGACCCTTATGCCGGCGATGAAAACTGAGCAAGGAAAAATGAGCGAAGACCGATCGAGCAATGGACACAGATCCTGGTTGGAGAAAATTACCCAGGCCTTTGTCCATGAACCGAAGAATCGCCAGGAACTGCTTGAACTCCTGCGCGAAGCCCACCAGAACAACCTGCTCGACAGCGAAGCGCTGTCCATCGTCGAGGGTGCGATCCAGGTTGCCGACCTGCAGGTTCGCGACATCATGGTGCCGCGCTCTCAGGTGATCAGCATCCGCGCCAACCAGTCTCCCGAAGAATTCCTCCCGGCGATCATCGAGGCGGCCCACTCGCGCTACCCGGTGGTCGGCGAGACCCTCGACGACGTGGTCGGCATCCTGCTGGCCAAGGACCTGCTGCCGCTGATCCTCAAGCCGGGCCGCGAGAACTTCAACGTCAGGGACATGCTGCGCCCGGCCACCTTCGTTCCCGAATCCAAGCGCCTCAACGTGCTGCTCAAGGAATTCCGCGCCAACCACAACCACATGGCGGTGGTGATCGACGAATACGGCGGCGTCGCCGGCCTGGTGACCATCGAGGACGTGCTGGAGCAGATCGTCGGCGACATCGAGGACGAGCACGACGTCGAGGAAGACAGCTATATCAAGCCGCTGCCCAGCGGCGACTTCCTGATCAAGGCACTGACGCCGATCGAGAACTTCAACGAGTGCTTCCACAGCGCCTTCTCCGACGACGAGTTCGACACCGTCGGCGGCCTGGTGATGAATGCCTTCGGCCATCTCCCCAAGCGCAACGAGATCACCGAGATCGGCGCCTTCCGTTTCCGCATCCTCAATGCCGACAGCCGGCGCATCCACCTGCTGCGCCTGACCCCGCTGGAGCGCTGAGCCCTGGCGGGATGGGTCGAGGCGCCGGACCCATCCCGCCAGCGGCACACCGGCGCCGCCGGGCGCTGCGCCCGCGCTTTCTCCCCCCTCCCGCTTCCAGTACCCTTGCCCGCCTGAATTTACGTTCAAGGACTCACGATGCGCTGGATCACACGCCCCGGCTGGCCGGGCAACCTGCTGGCCCTGGCCGCGGGCGCCCTCACCCCGCTGGCGTTTGCCCCGTTCGATTTCTGGCCCCTGCAACTGCTCTGCATCGGCCTGTTCTACCTCGGCCTGCGCGATCTGACGGCGAACGCCGCGTTCCGCCGCGGCTGGTGTTTCGGCCTCGGCCTGTACCTGGCCGGCACCGGCTGGATCTACGTCAGCATCCACGACTACGGCGCCGCCTCCGTGCCGCTGGCCGGCTTCCTCACCGTGGGTTTCTCGGCCTGCGTGGCGCTGTTCTTCGCGCTTCCCGCCTGGCTCTGGGCGCGCTGGCTGCGCCGTAGCGAGGCACCGCTGGCCGATGCGCTGGCCTTCGCCGCGCTGTGGCTGGCCCAGGAAGCCTTTCGCGGCTGGTTCCTCACCGGCTTCCCCTGGCTGTATGCCGGCTACACCCAGCTGGACGGCCCGCTGTCCGGGTTGGCACCGCTGGGTGGCGTCTGGCTGCTGTCCTTCGTCCTGGCGCTGAGCGCCGCGCTGCTGGTCAACCTGCCGCGCCTGCGCGAACGCCGGACGTTCTTCGTCGGCGCGCTGGCGTTGTTGCTGGCGCCCTGGCTGGTCGGGGTGCTGCTCAAGGGCCACGCCTGGACCCTCGCTCTGGGCACCCCGCTGCAGGTGGCGGCGGTACAGGGCAACGTCGCCCAGGAGATGAAGTGGGACCGCGAACACCTCAACGCCCAGCTCAAGCTTTACCGCGACCTCAGCGTCGAGGCGCGCCCGGTTGACCTGCTGGTCTGGCCGGAAACCGCGGTGCCAGTGGTCAAGGATTATGCCGAGCCCTACCTGCAGAGCATGGGCCGCTTCGCCGATGAGCGCCGCAGCGCACTGATCACTGGCGTGCCGGTGCGCCAGGCCAATGAACGCGGCGAGCTGCGCTACTACAACGGCATCACCGTGGTCGGCCAGGGCGAAGGCACCTACCTGAAACAGAAGCTGGTGCCGTTCGGCGAGTACGTGCCGCTGCAGGACCTGCTGCGCGGGCTGATCGCCTTCTTCGACCTGCCGATGTCGGACTTCGCCCGCGGCCCGGCCGACCAGGCGCTGCTGCAGGCCAAGGGTTACAGGATCGCCCCGTACATCTGCTACGAAGTGGTCTACCCGGAATTCGCCGCGGGCCTCGCCGCCCGCAGCGACCTGCTGCTCACGGTGAGCAACGACACCTGGTTCGGCCGCTCCATCGGCCCGCTGCAACACCTGCAGATGGCCCGGATGCGCGCCCTCGAGGCCGGCCGATGGATGATCCGCGCGACCAACAACGGGGTCAGCGCGCTGATCGATCCGTTCGGCCGGATCACCGAGCAGGTTCCGCAGTTCCAGCAGGTCGTGCTTTACGGCGAAGTGACGCCGATGCAGGGCCTGACGCCGTACCTGCGCTGGCGTGCCTGGCCGATGGTGATCCTCTGCGGCCTGTTGTTCGGCTGGGCACTGCTGGCCAGCCGCTGGGCGAAGACGCTCTAGCGCGGGCGGATCGGCGCCAGGCGCCGCCGCGCAGGGCGGGTCTACCCCGCGAGCCGAGCGTGTCTTGTGACGATCCGCTCATTGGCGACCGTAGGCCAGCGGATAGGCCAGCAGGCCAATGGCTTCGTTGAGCAATTGCCCGCTTTGCCACACCGCGGTGCCTTCCGGCAGCCAACCTCCGGTCGGGCGTCCGTTCGGCATCCCCAGGAAACCGGAGGGCGCACCGATCACCTGCAAGCCCTGCTGCTCGAAACTCCAGCGCGCGCGAGGCATGTGCCAGGCCTGGGTCACCAGCACCACGCGGGTGATGCCCTGCTCGCGAAGGAGTTTCGCGGTGAACAGCGCGTTTTCCCAGGTGGTGCGGCTGGCCGGCTCCTGCCAGCGCACCGGCGTGCCGAAGTCGCGGGCGAGCGAGTCGGCCATCATCTGCGCCTCGCTGAGCGGCTGGCCGTAGGGCGAGCCACCGGACGTCAGCAGAGGCAGCTTCGAGGCTCTCGCCAGTCGCGCGGCGTAGCGCATGCGTTCGATGGCCATCGGCGCCGGCTGGGCGACGCCACCCCAGGCCGGGTCGTCCGGCACCTGCCCGGCGCCCAGCACCACGATCACCTCGGCCTGCTGCGCCAGCGCCGGCCAGTCGGCTTCCGCCAACGGCTGCTCGTGGCGCTCCAGCCACTGCGCGCCCTTCTCTACCGTAACGGGCAGGCTCATGGCCCAGAGCCCGCCGAAGCCGAGCAACAGGCACAACGCCGACAGCCGGGGAGCACGCCGGCGCAGGTACCAGCCGAGCAGCAACAGCAGCAACAGGCCGCCTGGCGGCATCAGCAGTTGTTTGAAGATGTAGCGGATCGACATCGGGCACCTCCTGGGTGCCCGCAGCCTAACGGGGAAGCACGCGCGGCGAAAGCGGGCCGGGAGCTTGCCCGGACGCGCGCGGGAAACGCGGATCGCCTCCCTCCCGGCCAGACGCGGCGGCGAGCCCCTCGGACAGGCCGCCATGCAGTTCGGGGTCGTGCTGCAGATAGGCTTGAATCAGCGCCATCTCGATTCCCGACAGCCCGCTGATCTCCAATTCGACCGAACTGCGATTGCGGAAGGCGCGGTCGATTTCCGCCCCTTCCAGCGCCAGCGCGATACGCTGCAGCAGATGCGCGTAGATGTCGCTTTCGTGTTGCGCAGTCATCGTGCCTCCCGGTACCGGAGATCGGCATCCGAGGTATCAGTCTAGGCGCGGCCCGCACCCGCTTCCAGCAGGGCGACAGGCGGACGGGCAATCTGGGTTTCCCACGGTCAAGGCCGGTCATGTATGCTACGGCGTTTCCCGCAAGAGCCTGTTCGGTATCGAAAAGTGCGCAGGCCAGGTACGACGAGTAAACGGATTGGACGCCTCCCGCGGGTCCGTTTTTCATGCTCTGCCCGGACGCCTTCGCCGTCGATCGTAAACCGGCTCCCCGCCCTCATCTCCAGCGCCAGTAGCCATGCACGAACAGTATCAGCCCCGCGAAATCGAAGCCGCCGCGCAATCCTTCTGGGATCAGAACCAGTCCTTCCTCGCCACCATGAAGCCCGGCCAGGAGAAGTTCTACTGCCTGTCGATGTTCCCCTACCCCAGCGGCAAGCTGCACATGGGGCACGTGCGCAACTACACCATCGGCGACGTGATCGCCCGCTACCAGCGCATGCAGGGCAAGAACGTGTTGCAGCCGATGGGCTGGGACGCCTTCGGCATGCCGGCCGAGAACGCGGCGATGAAGAACAACGTCGCGCCGGCGCAGTGGACCTACGACAACATCGCCTACATGAAGACCCAGCTGAAGAGCCTGGGCCTGGCGATCGACTGGTCGCGCGAAGTCACCACCTGCAAGCCGGACTACTACCGCTGGGAACAGTGGCTGTTCACCCAGCTGTTCGAGAAAGGGATCATCTACCGCAAGAACGGCACGGTGAACTGGGACCCGGTCGACCAGACCGTCCTGGCCAACGAGCAGGTCATCGACGGCCGCGGCTGGCGTTCGGGCGCGCTGATCGAGAAGCGCGAAATCCCGATGTACTACTTCAAGATCACCGCCTACGCGGATGAACTGCTGAGCAGCCTCGACGACCTTCACGGCTGGCCGGAGCAGGTCAAGACCATGCAGCGCAACTGGATCGGCAAGTCGCGCGGCATGGAAGTCAGCTTCCCCTACGACGTCGCCAGCATCGGCAGCGAAGGCGCACTGAAGGTCTTCACCACCCGCGCCGACACGCTGATGGGCGCCACCTACGTCGCGGTCGCCGCCGAACATCCGCTGGCGACCCTGGCCGCCCAGGGCGATGCCGAGCTGCAGGCGTTCATCGACGAATGCAAACGCGGCGGCGTGGCCGAGGCCGATATCGCCACCCAGGAAAAGAAAGGCTATGCCACCCGCCTGCGCGTACAGCACCCGCTGACCGGCGAGCTGCTCCCGGTGTGGGTCGCCAACTACGTGCTGATGCACTACGGCGACGGCGCGGTGATGGCGGTCCCCGCGCACGACGAGCGCGACTTCGAGTTCGCCAGCAAGTACGGGCTGCCGATCAAGCCGGTGGTGCGCACCTCGGCCGGCGATGAAACGCCAGCTCCCTGGCAGGACGCCTACGGCGAGCACGGCCAACTGATCAATTCCGGGGCCTTCGACGGGCTCGACTTCGCCGGCGCCTTCGATGCCATCGAAGTCGCCCTGCGCGACAAGGGCCTGGGCCAGGCGCGCACGCAGTTCCGCCTGCGCGACTGGGGCATCAGCCGCCAGCGCTACTGGGGCTGCCCGATCCCGATCATCCACAGCGAAGACGGCGACGACATCCCGGTGCCAGCCGACATGCTGCCGGTGGTGCTGCCCGAAGACGTGGTGCCGGACGGAGCCGGTTCGCCGCTGGCGCGCCTGCCCTCGTTCTACGAAACCACCGACCCGCGCACCGGCAAGCCGGCGCGCCGCGAAACCGACACGATGGACACCTTCGTCGAGTCGTCCTGGTACTTCGCCCGCTATGCCTCGCCGAATTTCACCGGCGGCATGCTGGACAAGGAAGAAGCCAACTACTGGCTGCCGGTCGACCAGTACATCGGCGGCATCGAGCACGCCATCCTGCACCTGCTCTACGCGCGCTTCTTCCACAAACTGATGCGCGACCAGGGGCTGATCGACTCCAGCGAGCCGTTCGAGAACCTGCTGACCCAGGGCATGGTGGTCGCCGAGACCTACTACCGCGTGCTCGCCAACGGCGGCAAGGACTGGTTCAACCCGGCCGACGTCGAAGTCGAGCGCGATGCCAAGGCCAAGGTCATCGGCGCCAAGCTGAAGAGCGACGGCCAGCCGGTGGAAATCGGCGGCGTCGAGAAGATGTCCAAGTCGAAGAACAACGGCGTCGATCCGCAATCGATGATCGATGCCTACGGCGCCGACACCTGTCGCCTGTTCATGATGTTCGCCTCGCCGCCGGACATGAGCCTGGAATGGTCCGACTCCGGCGTCGAAGGTTCCAGCCGCTTCCTGCGCCGCGTCTGGCGCCTGGCCCACACCCACGTCACCGGCGGACTGCCGGGCGCGCTGGATGTGGCCAGCCTGAACGACGCGCAGAAAGAGGTCCGCCGTGCCATTCACCTGGCGATCCGCCAGGCCAGCCAGGACGTCGGCCAGCACCACAAATTCAACACCGCCATCGCCCAGGTGATGACGCTGATGAACGTGCTGGAAAAAGCCGCCCAGGACAGCGACCAGGATCGCGCGCTGCTGCACGAGGGCCTCGAGACCGTGACCCTGCTGCTGGCGCCGATCACGCCGCACATCTGCCATGAACTCTGGAACCGGCTGGGCCACGATGGCGCGGTGATCGACGCAAAATGGCCGGCGCTGGACGAGTCCGCGCTGGTTCAGGACAGCCTGCAACTGGTCATCCAGGTCAACGGCAAGCTGCGCGGACAGATCGAGATGCCGGCCAGCGCCGGTCGCGAGGAAATCGAAGCGGCGGCGCGGCAGAACGAGAACGTCCTGCGCTTCACCGAAGGGCTGACGATCCGCAAGGTGATCGTGGTTCCGGGTAAATTGGTCAACATCGTCGCCAACTGAACACCATCCGGCGCCGACCAGAAGGCGCCGGAATGCCTGCCAAGGGGATAGAAGAAATGCTCAAACGGAACCTGCTGCTCGTCGGCCTGACCTTGCTCCTGAGTGCCTGCGGCTTCCAGCTGCGCGGCACCGGCGACACCCAGTTCGCCCTCAAGGAACTCGACCTGCAGGCGCGCGATGCCTACGGCGAGGTCGCCAAGCAGCTCACCGCCCTGCTGGAACGCAGCGACGTGAAGGTCTACCAGGGCGCGCCCTACAAGCTGATCATCGCCCGCGAGGAAGAGAAGCAGCGTACCGCCAGCTACACCAGCTCCGCGCGCAGTGCCGAGTACGAAATCAGCCGCACGCTGCACTACCAGATCCGCGCCGGCAAGGACCTGGTCCTGCTCGAGGACAGCGTCGAAGTCCAGCAGACCTACGTGCACGACCAGAACAACCTGATCGGCTCGAGCCAGGAAGGCCAGCAACTGCGCGCCGAGATGACCCGTGAGCTGGTTCAGCAACTGGCCCTGCGCCTGCAACTGCTCAGCCCGGATCGCCTGGCCCAACTGCAGGAAACCGCCGAAGCCCGTGCCCGCGCCGAAGCCGAAGCGGCGGAAGCCGAACGCCGCGCGCGCGCCGCGGTGCCGCAGCAGTCGCCGATCGAACTGCCGATCCCGACCAAGTGATCGCCACGGGCCGCCTCGGCGGCCCGATTCCCTTCCGATGAAACTCAACGTCGCCCAACTCGGCAAGCCCCTGCAGGGCCGCCT
>NZ_JASCPA010000034.1:0-52327 GCF_029959715.1 Pseudomonas sp. PS02288
TATGTAGCGCAGGCTGCGCAGCACATCGTTATTCATCATCGCCGGGGGCGCGTGGACGCCCGCGCCGCAGGCACGGCGCGGTAGTGAAGCGAAAAGGCCGACGATTATACGGCCGCGGCGCGGTCGGCGCCGAGAAGGCTCATTCGAGGCGCGTCTGCCGCTCGGCGGGGCGCCGCGCGCCGGCCACCAGCTTGTCCACCGCCTTGGCCGCGGCGGCCATGCCGAAGCTGGCGGTGACCATCATCACCGCACCGAAACCGCCGGCGCAGTCGAGCTTCACGCCCTCGCCGACGAACGCCTTGGACTGGCAGACCGTGCCGTCCGGCGCCGGGTAGCGCAACTGCTCGGTGGAGAACACGCAGGGCACGCTGTAGTTGCGTCCCGGCGTGCGCGAGAAGGCGTAGTCGCGGCGCAGGGTCGAGCGCACCTTGGCCGCCAGCGGATCGTTGAAGGTCTTGTTCAGGTCGGCGACCTGGATCTGCGTCGGGTCGATCTGCCCGCCGGCGCCGCCGGTGGTGACGACCTGGATCTTGCGTCGCTTGCACCAGGCGATCAGCGCGGCCTTGGCGGCGACGCTGTCGATGCAGTCGAGCACGCAGTCGAGGTGCCCGGTGATGTGCTCGGCCATGCTCTCGCGGGTGACGAAGTCCGCCACGGCGTGTACGCGGCACGCCGGATTGATCGCCAGCAGACGCTCGGCCATCACCTCGACCTTGGCCCGGCCTACGGTGTCCAGCAGCGCATGCGCCTGGCGGTTGGTGTTGCTGACGCAGACGTCGTCGAGGTCGAACAGGGAAATCTCGCCGACGCCGGAGCGCACCAGCGCTTCCGCCGCCCACGAGCCGACGCCGCCGATACCGACCACCGCCACGTGCGCCGCGGCCAGGCGTTCGAGTCCATCGCGGCCATAGAGCCGGGCGATGCCACCGAAACGCTGATCGTCTGTACTCATGCTCACCTCGGAAGAAAAACCGGTGCGCATTATTGGACCGTGCGCCGCGTAGATAAAGCCCGGACCGCCACGCGGCGACCTTCCGCAGGAAAACCGCCGCCGCCGAGCCGCGTCCTTTTCGGCGCGGCCCGGCAGTGGGCGCAGCGCCCGGAGCGCGGGGCATGCGGCGAACTTCTTCACCCCCGCAAGGCCCAAGGCTGTAGGCTGCGAACAGCGGCCCGGATCGCTCCGCAGCGCGCCTGTACACTGGCGCGGACGCCAGAGTAGGATGCGCGCCGACAGCGCTCGCCGCCCTCCCCCGTTCCACGCATCGGAACCTGAAAGCACCTATGTCATCGCGAAAATTTGGTCTCAACCTGGTGGTCTTCCTGGCCATCGCGGCGCTGTTCACCGGTTTCTGGGCGCTCTATAACCGCCCGGTGAGCGCGCCGGACTGGCCCGCGCAGATCTCCGGCTTCTCCTATTCGCCGTTCCGCCAGGGCCAGAGCCCGCAACAGGGCGTGTACCCGAGCGATGAGGAAATCCGCCAGGACCTGGAGCTGCTGAGCAAGCACACCGACAACATCCGCACCTACTCGGTGGACGGCGCGCTGGCCAACATTCCGGCGATCGCCGAGGAATTCGGCCTGCGCGTGACCCTGGGTATCTGGATCAGCAAGGACCAGGAACGCAACGAGCGCGAGATCGCCAAAGCCATCGATCTGGCCAACCACTCGCGCAGCGTGGTTCGCGTCACCGTGGGCAACGAGGCGCTGTTCCGCGAGGAAGTCACCGCCGAGCAACTGATCGCCTTCATGGATCGCGTGCGCGCGGCGGTGAAGGTGCCGGTGTCCACGTCCGAGCAGTGGCACATCTGGGAGGAGCACCCGGAGCTGGCGAAGCACGCCGACCTGATCGCCGCGCACGTGCTGCCGTACTGGGAATTCATCCCGATGGAGGACGCCGGACAGTTCGTCCTCGACCGCGCGCGCGACCTGCGCAAGCTGTTCCCGAAAAAGCCGCTGCTGATCTCCGAGGTCGGCTGGCCGAGCAACGGGCGCATGCGCGGCGGCGCCGACGCCACCCAGGCCGACCAGGCCGTATACCTGCGCACGCTGGTCAACAAGCTGAACAGCCAGGGCTACAACTACTTCGTCATCGAGGCCTTCGACCAGCCGTGGAAAGCCAGCGACGAGGGTTCGGTGGGCGCCTACTGGGGGGTCTACAACCTGAATCGGCAGGCCAAGTTCGCTTTCGAAGGCCCGGTCGTGGCGATCCCGCAATGGCGCCTGCTGGCGGTCGCCTCGGTGGTGATGGCGCTGCTGTCGCTGGCCCTGCTGCTGATCGACGGTAGCGCGCTGCGCCAGCGTGGCCGCACCTTCCTGACCTTCGTCGCCTTCGTCGGCGGTTCGGCGCTGGTGTGGATCGGCTACGACTACAGCCAGCAGTACGCGACCTGGTTCAGCCTGACGGTGGGCGCGCTGCTCGGCATCGGCGCCCTCGGCGTGTTCATCGTGCTGCTCACCGAAGCCCACGAACTGGCCGAGGTGGTCTGGGTGCACAAGCGCCGCCGGCCGTTCATCCCGGTGGTCGGCGACAGCAGCTTCCGGCCCAAGGTCTCGGTGCACGTGCCCTGCTACAACGAGCCGCCGGAGATGGTCAAACAGACACTCGACGCCCTGGCCAACCTCGATTACCCGGACTTCGAAGTCCTGATCATCGACAACAACACCAAGAACCCGGCGGTGTGGGAGCCGGTACGCGACTACTGCGAGCAGCTCGGCCCGCGATTCCGCTTCTTCCACGTCGCGCCGCTGCACGGTTTCAAGGGCGGTGCGCTGAACTACATCCTGCCGCACACCGCGCCCGACGCCGAAATCGTCGCGGTGATCGACTCGGACTACTGCGTCGACCGCAACTGGCTCAAGCACATGGTCCCGCACTTCGCCGACCCGCGCATCGCCGTCGTGCAGTCGCCGCAGGACTATCGCGACGAAAACGAAAGCCTGTTCAAGAAGCTCTGCTATTCCGAGTACAAGGGCTTCTTCCACATCGGCATGGTCACCCGCAACGACCGCGATGCGATCATCCAGCACGGCACCATGACAATGATCCGCCGCACGGTGATGGATGAACTGCGCTGGGCCGACTGGACCATCTGCGAGGATGCCGAGCTGGGCCTGCGCGTGTTCGAGAAGGGCTATTCGGCCGCCTACGCCCACGACAGCTTCGGCAAGGGGCTGATGCCGGACACCTTCATCGACTTCAAGAAGCAGCGTTTCCGCTGGGCCTACGGCGCCATCCAGATCATGAAGGGCCATGCCCGCGCGCTGCTGCTGGGCAAGGGCTCGGAGCTCAAGCGCGGCCAGCGCTACCACTTCATCGCCGGCTGGCTGCCCTGGGTCGCCGACGGCATGAACATCTTCTTCACCCTCGGCGCGCTGCTCTGGTCGGCCGCGATGATCATCGTGCCGACGCGGGTCGATCCGCCGCTGCTGATCTTCGCCCTGCCGCCGCTGGCACTGTTCTTCTTCAAAGTGGGCAAGATCATCTTCCTCTATCGACGCGCCGTGGGGGTCAACCTGAAGGATGCGTTCTGCGCGGCGGTCGCCGGCCTGGCGCTGTCGCACACCATCGCCAAGGCGGTGCTCTACGGGTTCTTCACCAAGAGCATCCCGTTCTTCCGCACCCCGAAGATGGCCTCCAACCACGGCATCCTGGTGGCGCTGGCGGAAGCCCGCGAAGAGGTGTTCGTGATGCTGCTGCTGTGGGGCGCGGCGCTGGGCATCGCCATCGTCCAGGGCCTACCGAGCAACGACGTGAAGTTCTGGGTCGCGATGCTGCTGGTGCAGTCGCTGCCCTACCTGGCGGCGCTGATCATGGCGCTGCTCTCGTCCCTGCCGAAACCGCCCCAGGCGCAGCCCGACGAGGTTCCGGCCTGACGCGGAACGCGCAGCGACGCCCTGACGGCGGCCTTCGGGCCGCCGTTTTTGCTACCATAGCGCCCCTTTGACGCAGCCTGTCCCGCCTTTCGGAGTTCCAGCATGACGGCCCCTTCCGCCCCCCTTTCCGCCACCCTGGAACTCGCCTGCGAGCTGATCCGCCGCCCCTCGGTGACGCCGGTCGACGAAGGTTGCCAGGAACTGATGATGCGGCGCTTGGCGGCGCTCGGCTTCGATCTGGAGCCGATGCGCATCGGCGAGGTGGACAACTTCTGGGCGCGCCGCGGCGGCGAAGGCCCCGTGTTGTGCTTCGCCGGGCATACCGACGTGGTGCCCACCGGCCCGCTGCACGGCTGGCAGCACCCGCCCTTCGAGGCGCACATCGACGGGGACGGCATGCTCTGCGGACGCGGCGCGGCGGACATGAAAGGCAGCCTGGCGTCGATGATCGTCGCGGTGGAACGCTTTGTCGTCATGCACCCGAATCATACGGGCGCCATCGCCTTCCTCATCACCAGCGACGAGGAAGGCCCGGCGCAGCACGGCACCCGCGCGGTGGTCGAACGCCTGCGCGCGCGCGGCGAGCGCCTTGACTGGTGCATCGTCGGCGAACCCTCGAGCAGCACGCTGCTCGGCGACGTGGTGAAGAACGGCCGGCGCGGCTCGCTGGGCGCGCTGCTCACGGTGCGTGGCAAGCAGGGGCATGTCGCCTACCCGCAACTGGCGAAGAACCCGATCCACCTGGCCGCTCCGGCACTGGCCGAACTGGCCGCCGAACACTGGGACGAGGGCAACGCGTTCTTCCCGCCGACCAGCTTCCAGATTTCCAACCTGAACGCCGGCACCGGCGCCAGCAACGTGATCCCTGGCGAGCTGACGGCTATGTTCAACTTCCGTTTCTCCACCGAATCCACGGTGGAGAGGTTGCAGCAGCGCGTGGCCGCCATTCTCGACAGGCACGGCCTGGACTGGCACATCGACTGGGCGCTGTCCGGCCTGCCGTTCCTCACCGAACCCGGCGCGCTGCTCGACGCCGTGGCCAGCGGCATCCGCGCGGTGACCGGCCGCGAAACCCGTCCCTCGACAACCGGCGGCACCTCGGACGGACGCTTCATCGCCACCCTCGGCACCCAAGTGGTAGAGCTCGGCCCGGTGAATGCCACCATCCACCAGATCGACGAGCGCATCCTTGCCAGCGACCTCGACCGCCTAACCGACATCTACTACCAGACCCTCGTCGAGCTGCTCGCCTGATGCTGATCTGCCCGCTCTGCTCAGGCCCGCTGCACGACGCCGACAACGGCGTCGCCTGCCCGGCCGGGCACCGTTTCGACCGTGCGCGCCAGGGCTACCTGAACCTGCTGCCGGTACAGCACAAGAACAGCCGCGATCCCGGCGACAACGCGGCGATGGTCGAGGCGCGCCGGCGCTTTCTCGATGGCGGGCACTATGCTCCGCTGGCGCGCCGCCTGGCCGAGCTGGTCGCCGAACGCACGCCACAGCGCTGGCTGGACATCGGCTGCGGCGAGGGCTACTACACCGCGCAGATCGGCGCCGCGCTGCCGCGCAGCGAAGGCTATGCGCTGGACATCTCCCGCGAGGCGATCAAGCGCGCCTGCCGCCGAGATCCGCGCCTGCACTGGCTGGTGGCGAGCATGGCACGGGTGCCGCTGGCCGACGCCAGTTGCCAGGTGCTGACCAGCGTGTTCAGCCCGCTCGACTGGCAGGAAGCGCGGCGTCTGCTGGCACCCGGCGGCGCGCTGCTGCGCATGGGGCCGAGCAGCGGGCACCTGATGGCGCTGCGCGGCAAGCTCTACGATGAAGTGCGCGATTACGACGACGAGAAACACCTGGCGCTGATCCCCGAGGGCATGCACCTGGCGCACAGCGAGACGCTGGAATTCAGCCTGCGCCTGGACAGCCCCGAGGCCCGCGCCGACCTGCTGGCGATGACCCCGCACGGCTGGCGCGCCAGCGCCGAACGCCGCGAGGCGGTGATCGCCGCACCCTTAGAGGTCGGCGTCGGCATACGTTACGATTGGATCGAACGCGACCTGTAGCGGGCCGCCCACGCCACTGCCGAGAAAACCATGCGCCAACCGGATATCGAGATCTACCTGAAGGATGCCGACCAGCAGAGAGTCGCCGCCTGGCTGGAACAGGCCATCGGCCCCTGCAGCGCCTGGCGCCAGAAGGGCCAGACCTTCAAATGCGAAGCCGCCGGGATTCCCGTCACCTGGGTCCCGAAAGCGGTCGGCAAATGGCACAGCCTGATGCTGGAAAGCGATGCCACGCCATGGGACGACGACATTGCCTGCGCCCGAGACGCCTTCGCCGCGCTCGGCGTGCAGGTGCGCTGCGCACCCGGTAGCTGGCAGGAAGAAGAGAGCCTGGAAGAAGGCGAGCGCTGGATAAAGGTCGATGCCGAAGGCGAGCAGGAAATCGTCTGGCGCACCGACTGAGCGAGGGCCAACGCACGTTGCCGCCGCAGGGTGCGCCGCGCGTTTCGGTGCGCATGGCGCACCCTACGTCTACGTGATGGCCGAGGCCTGCGAGAGACAATCCAACCGCCAAGAAAAAGCCCGCCTGAGGGCGGGCTTTTTCGTTGCCGCAAGGCTCAGACGCGTGCCACGTCTTCCGCCTGCAGGCCTTTCTGGCCCTGGGTCACGGAAAATTCGACTTTCTGGCCTTCGACCAGAGAGCGGTGACCTTCGCCACGGATCGCGCGGTAATGAACGAACACGTCCGCCCCGCTATCACGTTGGATGAACCCATAGCCCTTAGCGTCATTGAACCACTTGACGGTGCCGTGCTCACGATCAGCCATTACCACACTCCCAACTCACATTATTCTGTTCGCCTCCCCGTCTGTGGAAAGGCCTCTACGGTTCCGCAAAAACGTTCTTTCTATCGCTTACAACCAGACCGAAAACGGGCGGGAGCAGGCTATCGAAAAGCGTTCCTGAATGGGCCACGTCGGAGTCTAAGAGGAAGCGCAGGCTCTGCAAAGATTTTTTTTAGGTGACCGCCAAAGGCCCATAAACGCTGGGCTGCAGCTGTTTTCGTCGGACTTCGGCAAGTCATCTGGAGGCTGCGGCAGCGCCATGATGCGTGGGCCGAAAAGGTGCTTCGTGCAGCACCAGAATATGCCGCGAACCACCAGTTGCCCGGATTTCGAGGACGGGGGCTGCGTCCACCGGGCGGTCAGCGACGCGCAGCGACCGACGCCTCATCCCCGAGGCCCGCGCTTTTGCCGGGCAGCGGCGGATACGTCACACTAGCCGCCCCGGGCCGAAGCCCTGCAACCGTAAGACCTGTATGACCCGCTCTCCCTTTCGCCGCCTGATCTTCGGCACCCTGCGTCGCCTGCTCTACCTCTGGGTTCGCTCGGAAACCATCAACCAGTCGGCCTTTCCACTCAAGCTCGATCGCGGCAAACCGGTGGTCTACGCGCTGCGCCAGGCGTCGATCAGCGACCTCGCCGTGGTGGACCACGAGTGCGTCAAGGTCGGCCTACCGCGTCCGGTGCTGCCGGTGGCAGTGGGCGAACTGCTCGAGCCGGCGGCGTTCTTCTACCTGATGCAGGAGCCCGACTGGCTCGGCCGCCAGGACAAGCGCGTCGCCTCGCCGACGCTAGTGCGGCTGGTCAACGCCATCGGCCACAACGCCGCCGAGGACGTCCAGATCATTCCGGTGAGCGTATTCTGGGGGCAGTCGCCCGATCGCGAGACCAGCCCATGGAAACTGCTGTTCGCCGACAGCTGGGCGGTCACCGGGCGTCTGCGCAAGCTGGTAAGCATCCTCGCCCTCGGGCGCAAGACCAGCGTGCAGTTCGCCGCGCCTATCCAGCTGCGCGAGCTGGTCGAACAGGGCAAGGGCAGCGAGCGCACGCTGCGCATGGTCCACCGCATCCTGCGCGTGCACTTCCGCAACCAGAAAGCCGCGGTGATCGGCCCGGACGTGTCACACCGGCGCAACCTGGTGAAAGGCCTGGTGCATGGCCCGCAGGTCCGCCAGGCGATTCTCGACGAGGCCGAGCGCGAGAAGATCTCCGTCGAGCGCGCCGAAGCGCAGGCGCTGAAGTACGGCAACGAGATCGCCTCGGACTACACCTACAGCGCGATCCGCTTCCTCGAAATCATCCTCTCGTGGTTCTGGAACAAGATCTACGACGGCATCAAGGTCCATCACATCGAGCGCGTGCAGGAGGTGGTCAACGGCCACGAGGTGATCTATGTGCCCTGCCACCGCAGTCACATCGACTACCTGCTGCTCTCCTACCTGCTGTTCCGCAACGGCCTGACGCCACCGCACATCGCCGCCGGGATCAACCTGAACATGCCGGTGATCGGCGGCCTGCTGCGCCGCGGCGGGGCGTTCTTCATGCGCCGCACCTTCAAGGGCAACCCGCTGTACACCGCAGTGTTCAACGAATACCTGCACACGCTGTTCAGCAAGGGCTTTCCGGTCGAGTACTTCGTCGAAGGCGGGCGCTCGCGTACCGGGCGCATGCTGCAACCGCGCACCGGGATGCTCGCCATCACCCTGCGCAGCTTCCTGCGCACACACCGCCTGCCGATCCTCTTCGTGCCGGTCTACATCGGCTACGAGCGCGTGCTCGAAGGCCGCACCTACCTGGGCGAACTGCGCGGCGCGACCAAGAAGAAGGAATCGATCTTCGACATCTTCAAGGTCATCGGCGCGCTCAAGCAGCGTTTCGGCAGCGTCTGGGTCAACTTCGGGGAGCCGATCCGCCTGGCCGAGTTCCTGGACCAGCAGCAGCCGGACTGGCGCC
Organism: Pseudomonas sp. PS02288; assembly: GCF_029959715.1. Classification (NCBI taxonomy): domain Bacteria; kingdom Pseudomonadati; phylum Pseudomonadota; class Gammaproteobacteria; order Pseudomonadales; family Pseudomonadaceae; genus Pseudomonas; species Pseudomonas sp. PS02288. The sequence continues at coordinate 8,669 of NZ_JASCPA010000034.1, forward strand.
AGCAGGAGCTGGGACCGGACTACCGCCCGGACTGGCTTAACAAGGCCACTCACGCGCTTTCCGAGCGGGTCGCGCGGCACTTGAACGAGGCGGCGGCGGTGAACCCGGTCAACCTGGTGGCGCTGGCGATGCTCTCCACTACCAAACTGGCGCTGGACGAACGCGGCCTGGCGCGCATCCTCGACATGTACCTGGCGCTGCTGCGGCGAGTGCCCTATTCCGAGCACACCACGCTGCCGGAGGGCGACGGCAACAGCCTCATCGAGTACGTGCAGGGCATGCAGCTGCTCGCCGAACAGAAGGACTCGCTGGGCAAGATCCTCTATCTGGACGAGCAGAACGCCGTCCTGATGACCTACTACCGCAACAACGTCCTGCACATCTTCGCCTTGCCGGCGCTGCTCGCCAGCTTCTTCCAGAGCAGCCCGCGGATGAACCGCGAGCAGATCCTGCGTTTTACCCACGCGCTCTACCCGTACCTGCAATCGGAACTGTTCATCCGCTACACGCCGGAGCAGCTGGACGCGGTGGTGGAAGAATGGCTCGGCGCCTTCGTCGAACAGGGCCTGCTGCGCCGGGAAGAGGACGTATACGTGCGTCCGGCGCCGAGTTCGCGGCACTTCGTCCTGCTGACGCTGCTGGCGCGCGCCATCATGCAGACCCTGCAGCGCTTTTACATGGCCATCGCCCTGCTGCTCAACCACCCGCAGAACACCCTGTCGGCCGAAGAGCTGGAGAACCTCTGCACGGTCATGGCCCAGCGCCTGTCGATCCTGCACGGGCTGAACGCGCCGGAATTCTTCGACAAGAGCCTGTTCCGCCACTTCATCCAGTCGCTGCTCGACCAGGGCGTCCTGCGCAAGGACGACGTCGGCAAGCTCAGCCACCACCCGATGCTCGGGGAACTGGTGGAAGGCGCCGCGAAACGGGTGCTGCCGCCGGAAATCCGCCTGTCGATCCGCCAGGTCGCGCAGGACCGCAACGAAGAAGCGGGCATCGCTTGATCCCGCAGCCCGGCCCGCCGCAGGCGTTCCGGGCTATGCTTCCCTCCACCCCACCAGAAGGATATCGCCATGTTCCGCCTGACTACCCTGCTCGCCGGCCTGGTACTGTCCAGCCAGGTGCTCGCCCTCTCGCTCTCCGACCTGTCGCAGACCGATGCCAGCGGCGGACTCAAGGACGCCCTCGCCCAGGGTGCCAAGGTCGCCGTACAGCAGCTCGGCAAGCCGGGCGGTTTCAGTAACAACGACGAGGTGCGCATCGAGCTGCCGGGCAAGCTCGGCAAGGCCGCCAAGACCATGAAGATGATGGGCATGGGCGCCCAGGTCGACGCGCTGGAAACCAGCATGAACAAGGCCGCCGAGGCTGCCGTGCCGCAAGCCCAGGCGCTGCTGGTGGATGCGGTGAAGAAGATGACCGTGACCGACGCCAAGAGCATCCTCGCCGGCCCGAAGGACTCGGCGACGACCTACCTGGACAAGACCAGCCGCGAGCAGATCCGCGCCAAGTTCCTGCCCATCGTCAAGCAGGCCACCGACCAGGTCGGCCTGGCCAAGCAGTACAACAGCTTCGCCGGACAGGCCGCCACCTTCGGCGTGGTCGACGCGAAGAGCGCAAACATCGAAAGCTATGTCACCGAGCAGGCACTCAACGGCCTGTTCGAGATGATCGCCAAGCAGGAAGCCAGCATCCGCGACAACCCCGCAGCAGCAGCCACCAGCCTGGCGAAGAAGGTCTTCGGCGCTCTCTGAGCGCAGCGCCGCACGCGTCGGCCGACGCGCTGCGGCAGCCTCTTCCCGCCTGAATCCCGGATAAAAAAAGGCCACCCGAAGGTGGCCTCAAGAAAAACGAAAGGGAGAGTGTTGCCCTACACCGCCGCGACGGGACGCATGTAGGAAATCGGCGCGCTCTGGGCGTCTTCGAACGTCACCACTTCCCACGCATCCTTTTGCGCGATCAGCGTGCGCAGCAGGAGGTTGTTCAGTGCATGACCCGATTTGAAGCCTTGAAACTCGCCAATCAGGCTGTTGCCCAGCAGGTAGAGATCGCCGATGGCATCGAGAATCTTGTGTTTGACGAACTCGTCCTCGTAACGCAGGCCGTCCTCGTTCAACACGCGGTTCTCGTCGACCACGATGGCATTTTCCACGCTGCCGCCGAGTGCCAGGTTCTGCGAACGCAGGTACTCGATGTCACGCATGAAGCCGAATGTCCGCGCCCGGCTGACTTCCTTGACGAACGAGGTGCTGGAAAAATCCACGCTCGCGGTCTGGGTGCGGTTACGGAACACCGGATGGTCGAAGTCGATCTCGAAACTCACCTTGAACCCGTCGAAGGGCACGAAGGTGGCGCGCTTGTCGCCTTCTTCCACGGTTACTTCACGTTTGATGCGGATGAATTTCTTCGCCGCTTCCTGTTCCTGCAGCCCCGCGGACTGGATCAGGAACACGAACGGACCGGCGCTGCCGTCCATGATCGGAACTTCCGAGGCGGACAGTTCCACATAGGCGTTATCGATGCCCAGGCCGGCCATGGCCGAAAGCAGGTGCTCCACGGTGTCCACCTTGGTCTCCCCCTTGAACAGGGTGGTCGACATGGTGGTTTCGCCCACGTTCTCGGCCCGTGCGGGGATTTCCACGGTCGGGTTGAGATCGGTGCGACAGAACACGATTCCGGTATCCACAGGGGCCGGTTTCAGGGTCAGGTAAACCTTTTCCCCGGAGTGCAAGCCGACGCCCGTGGCACGGATGGTGTTCTTCAGGGTGCGTTGTTTGATCATGGCTTTGGCCGCTTTTGCGCTATCGAGAATTGTTGTCAACAATGGCCGGGAATGTTAGCAGAACCGGCCTTTGCTGAACACCAATCACCACAATGCGCCTGATACATTCCATTAATCAGCCTGGCGACGCAGGAACGCCGGAATATCCAGATAATCCAGGTCGTCATGCGGGTTGAGCTTGGCGGCGGTGGCGCTGCCGTGGTTCTGGCGCATGACGGTAGGACGATCCAGATCGCGGTAGTTGACGGCGGCTTCCTGGCGCGCCGGAGCGGGCTGGGCAGCGGCTGCAGCGGGCTGCACGGTGTTGTCGATGACCTTGACCGGCTTCTCGATCTTCGCGCCCAGACCGGTCGCGACCACGGTGACGTGCAGCTCGTCGCGCATGTCCGGATCGATGACGGTACCGACCTTGACGGTGGCGTGTTCGGACGCGAACTGCTCGATGATGTTACCGACGTCGGAGTACTCGCCCAGCGAGAGGTCGGGACCTGCGGTGATGTTGACCAGGATGCCGCGGGCGCCCTGCAGGTTGACGTCTTCCAGCAGCGGGTTGCGGATCGCCGCTTCGGTGGCTTCGCGAGCGCGGTTCGGGCCGCTGGCACAACCGGTGCCCATCATCGCCATGCCCATCTCGCTCATCACGGTTTTCACGTCGGCGAAGTCGACGTTGATCATGCCGGGACGCTTGATGATGTCGGAGATACCGCGAACGGCGCCGGACAGCACGTCATCGGCCTTGGCGAAGGCGGACAGCAGGCTGGCGTCCTTGCCGAGGATGGTCAGCAGCTTCTCGTTGGGGATGGTGATCAGCGAGTCGACGCTGTCAGACAGCGCGCGGATACCTTCGTCGGCGATCTGCATGCGCTTGCGACCTTCGAACGGGAACGGACGCGTGACCACGGCCACGGTGAGGATGCCCATTTCCTTGGCGACCTGGGCGATCACCGGGGCGGCGCCGGTACCGGTACCGCCGCCCATGCCGGTGGTGATGAACACCATGTCGGTGCCCTGCAGCACTTCGGCGATGCGCTCGCGGTCTTCCATAGCGGCCTGACGGCCGACTTCCGGGTTGGCGCCCGCGCCCAGACCCTTGGTCACGCCTGGGCCGAGTTGCAGCACGGTGCGCGCGGAAATGTTCTTAAGCGCCTGTGCGTCGGTGTTGGCGCAGATGAATTCGACGCCTTCGATGTTGTTCTTCGCCATGTGATTGACGGCGTTACCACCGCCACCACCGACACCGATGACCTTGATTACTGCGCTTTGCGGGATGTTGTCTACGAGCTCGAACATGGTCCCCTCTCCTTTCATTTTCTAGTTGTATTGCCAACAGCACACTTAATTTCAGAAATTGCCCTGGACCCAGCGCTTGAGCCGCTCCAGAACAGGTGTCTTGGTTTCTTCGCCGTAGTTACCGACGCTGGACATGGAAATACCATCGTTCTGCTTTTGCAGACCGTAAAGCAGCAGGCCCACGCCTGTGGAATAGATGGGGTTGCGGACGACATCCGCGAGGCCCTTGACGGTGTGCGGAACACCCAGCCGAACCGGCATGTGGAAGATTTCCTCGGCCAGTTCGACCGCGCCTTCCATCTTCGCCGTGCCGCCGGTCAGAACGATCCCTGCGGGGATCAAGTCCTCGTAACCACTGCGTCGCAGCTCGGCCTGGATCAAGGTGAAAAGCTCGTCATAACGGGGTTCGACCACTTCGGCCAGAGCTTGTCGGGAGAGTTCCCGGGGTGGGCGGTCGCCCACGCTGGGGACCTTGATGGTCTCACCGGCGCCAGCCAGTTTGGCCAGGGCGCAAGCATATCGAATCTTGATCTCCTCGGCATACTGCGTCGGTGTGCGCAGCGCCATCGCGATGTCGTTGGTGACCTGGTCGCCGGCGATCGGGATCACCGCGGTGTGGCGGATCGCACCTTCGGTGAAGATGGCGATGTCGGTGGTGCCGCCGCCGATGTCGACCAGGCAGACGCCCAGCTCCTTCTCGTCGTCGGTGAGCACCGAGTAGGCCGAGGCCAGTTGCTCGAGGATGATGTCGTCGACCTCGAGACCGCAGCGACGCACGCACTTCTCGATGTTCTGCGCCGCGTTCACCGCACAGGTCACCACGTGCACCTTGGCTTCCAGGCGCACGCCGGACATGCCCAGCGGCTCGCGCACGCCTTCCTGGTTGTCGATCACGTAGTCCTGCGGCAGCGTGTGCAGCACGCGCTGGTCGGCGGGGATCGCCACGGCCTGGGCGGCGTCGAGTACGCGCTCCAGGTCGGCGGGGCTGACTTCACGATCGCGGATGGCGACGATGCCGTGGGAATTCAGGCTGCGGATGTGGCTGCCGGCGACGCCGACGAAGGCCGAGTGGATGCGGCAACCGGCCATCAGCTGGGCTTCTTCGATGGCCCGCTGGATCGATTGCACGGTGGACTCGATGTTCACCACGACGCCTTTCTTCAGGCCGCGCGACGGATGCGTACCGATGCCGACGATTTCCAGTTGGCCATCGGCCGACACCTCACCCACCAGCGCCACCACCTTGGAGGTACCGATGTCGAGGCCGACGATCATCTTGCCGCTTTGCACGCTTGCCATGGCTATTGTCTTCTCCTCAATTCACGACCGGCTTGGCTGCTGCCGCCGTGTCCGGCGCCGGCTCGCGCCACGCCACGGCGAGGCCGTTGGAGTAACGCAGGTCGATGCTCTTGATATTCGCTAGTTCCGGCTTCAGCGCCTTCTCGTAGATGGCGGTGAAGCGACGTATTTTTTCAACCATGTTATCGCGGCCCACGAACAGCTCGATGTGCTCGCCGCCGTCGTTCACGGCCATGGAGACGAACCAGCTGCCACGCTCGCGCAGCTCCAGGCGCTGTACCGAGAAGCCCAGCGGACGCAACAGCTGGCTGATCACCTGATACTGCTGCATGACCTGCTGCTGGGCGCGCTGCGGCCCGGACAACTGCGGCAGGTGTTCGTAGTTGGCCAGTTCGCGTGGCTCGAACGCCTCACCGGCGTTGTTCAGCAAGGCGCCCTCGCCCCAGCGGGCGATCGGCAGTTGCTCGTCGAGGCGCACCAGCACCTGATCCGGCCAGACGCGGCGCACTTCGGCGTGGGCGATCCAGGGCATCCGCTCCAGTTCGCCACGCATACCGGCGAGATCGACGGTGAAGAAGCTCGCCGAAATGAACGGCGCGATGCGCTGTTGCACGGCCTGCTGGCTGATGTAGCTGAGGTCGCCTTCGACGCTGATCTTGGCGATCGGCCGGTCGGCGTATGGCAGCAGTTTCTGCGACAGCTCGTAGGCACCGAAGCCCAGGCCGATCAGCAGCAACGGCCAGCCGAGGCGCTTGACCAGGCTGAAGTTCGGCTTCGGCAAACGCTCGGACAGCGGCTGCTTGGCCACCATTCGGCTGGCGCCACGCGGCGGCGCCTTGCCGCGCAGAGGCGCGCGACCGATGGGCTGATGGGGATGACGCAGCAAGACGCCGTGCATGTCAGTACCTCGCCTCGAAGCTGTCGGCGAGGATCGACAGCACCAGTTGCTGGAAATCCAGTCCAGCCGCGCGGGCGGCCATCGGAACCAGGCTGTGGTCGGTCATGCCGGGAGCTGTGTTCACTTCGAGCAGCCAGAACTGGCCATCCTCGTCCTGCATCACGTCGACGCGCGCCCAACCCTGGGTGCCGACGGCTTCGCAGGCCTTCGCGGTGAGGGTCTTGAGCTCCTCTTCCTTGGCCGCGTCGAGGCCGCAGGGAATCCGGTACTGGGTGTCGGACGCCAGGTACTTGGCGTCGTAGTCGTAGAAAGAGTGCGGGGTGCCGAGGGCGATCGGCGGCAGAACCTCACCGCGCAACACGGCGATGGTGAACTCCGGACCGTGGATCCACTGTTCGACGAGAACCTGCGAATCGAACTGTTTGGCGGCCTGCCAGGCATCGATCAATGCATCGATGTCGTTCACCTTGGCCATGCCGATACTTGAACCTTCATGCGCGGGTTTGACGATCAAAGGGAAGCCCAGTTCCTTGGCCGCCGACCGGCAGTCGGATTCGTCGCGCAAAATCGCGTGATGCGGCGTCGGCAAGCCAAGGCTGGTCCACACCTGCTTGGTGCGCAGCTTGTCCATCGCCAGCGCGGAGGCGAGGATGCCGCTGCCGGTATAGGGGATTCCGGCGCACTCCAGCAGGCCCTGCATGGCGCCATCTTCGCCGCCGCGGCCATGGAGGATGATGAAGGCGCGGTCGATCTTTTCCTGCGCCAGGCGCTGCACGAAATCGGCGCCGACATCGATGCCGAAGGCGTCGACACCAGCCGCCTGCAGGGCGCCGAGCACCATCGCCCCGGATTTCAACGATACCTCGCGCTCGGCGCTCTGGCCCCCGAACAGCACGGCGACACGGCCAAAGGCTTTGGGATCGACGCGGTTCATTTCGAGGTCCTCTCGGCGGCGAACAGGGGGCTTTTCAGCAGTTGCGGGGCCAGCCCGCCAATGTCGCCGGCGCCTTGGCAAAGCAGGATGTCGCCCGCGCGCAGCAGCGGCTTGACCAGCGGCGCCAACTCGACGCCGCGCTCGATGTAGATCGGGTCCAGACGGCCGCGCTGGCGGATGCTGTGGCACAGGTTGCGCGCATCGGCACCGGGAATCGGTTCTTCGCCGGCCGGGTAGATTTCCATCAGCAACAGGACATTGGCGTCGCCGAGTACCTGGACGAAGTCGTCGTAGAGGTCGCGGGTGCGGGTATAGCGGTGCGGCTGGTAGACCATCACCAGGCGGCGCTCGGGCCAGCCGTCGCGTACCGCGGCGATCACCGCGGCGACTTCGCGCGGGTGGTGGCCGTAGTCGTCGACCAGCATCACGCTGCCGCCGTCCACCGGCAGTTCGCCGTAGACCTGGAAGCGCCGGCCTACGCCCTGGAAGTCGGACAGACCGCGCACGATGGCGTCGTCGTCGATGCCCTCGTCGCCGGCGATGGCGATGGTCGCCAGGGCGTTGAGCACGTTGTGCTTGCCGGGCATGTTGACCGAAACGGCCAGCGGTTCGTGATCCGGGCGCAGCACGGTGAAATGGGTCCGCATGCCTTCCTGGCGAACGTCGATCGCACGCACGTCGGCCGCATCGCCGAAGCCGTAGGTCACCGTCGGACGGGCGATCTGCGGGAGGATTTCGCGCACCACCGGGTCGTCGTTGCAGACCACGGCGAGGCCGTAGAACGGCAGGTTGTGGAGGAACTCGACGAAGGTCTTCTTCAGCTTGTTGAAGTCGCCTTCGTAGGTCGCCATGTGATCGGCGTCGATGTTGGTGACCACCGCGACCATCGGCTGCAGGTGCAGGAAGCTGGCGTCGCTCTCGTCGGCCTCGGCGATCAGGTAGCGGCTGCTGCCAAGCTGGGCATTGGTGCCGGCGGCGTTCAGGCGGCCACCGATGACGAAGGTCGGATCCAGACCGGCAGCGGCGAACACCGAGGCCAGCAGGCTGGTGGTGGTGGTCTTGCCGTGGGTGCCGGCGACCGCGATGCCATGGCGATAGCGCATCAGCTCGGCGAGCATCTCCGCACGCGGCACCACAGGAATACGCTGTTCCAGGGCCAGCGCGACCTCCGGGTTGCTGGTGTTCACCGCGCTGGAAACCACCAGCACATCGGCGCCCGCCACGTTGCCCGCCTGGTGACCGAGGAAGATTTCGGCACCGAAGCTCTGCAGGCGCTCGGTGACGGCCGAGGCTTTGAGGTCGGAGCCGGAGACTTCGTAGCCGAGGTTGAGCAGCACTTCGGCGATGCCGCACATGCCGGCGCCGCCGATGCCGACGAAGTGAACGCGGCGGATGCGGCGCATGCGCCGGACTTCGGCCTTGACCGCTGCGGGGGACTTAGCCATGGGCCACCTCCAGGCAGATATCCACCACGGCACGGGTGGCGTCGGGTTTGGCCAGGCGCCGGGCGATCGCGCCCATCGCCTCGAGTTTCTCGGGTTGCATCAAAACCTCGGTCAGCTGCGCGGCGAGCTTCGCCGCGTCGGTCGTAGCTTGCGGCAAAAGGACGGCAGCGCCCTCCCTCGCCAGATAGTCGGCATTACGGCTCTGGTGGTCGTCGATCGCGTGCGGCAGCGGGATCAGGAACGCCGGAAGCCCTGCGGCGGCCAGTTCGCTGACGGTCAGCGCGCCGGCGCGGCAGATCACCAAATCGGCCCAGGCGTAGGCGCGGGCCATGTCGGCGATGAACGGAGCGACCTGCGCGTCGACACCGGCCGCGCGATAGCGCTCGAGGGTGACATCGGCATGACGCTTGCCCGCCTGATGAAAGACTTCCGGACGCAGCTCGGTAGCCACCGAACCCAGCGCCTCTGGCAGCAGTTTGTTCAACGGTTCGGCGCCGAGACTGCCGCCGAGCACCAGCAGGCGCGGCTTGCGGCCGGCCAGCGTGTCGCGCGGGGTCTCCAGGAACAACTCCTCGCGCACCGGATTGCCGGTGGTACGGCGTTTGGCGGAGGTGCCGAAGGTGTTCGGAAAGGCCTCGCAGATGCGCACGGCGAGCGGCGCCAGCAGGCGGTTGGCGGTTCCGGCGACGGCGTTCTGTTCGTGGATGATCAGCGGCGAACCGCTCAGCCGCGCGGCGAGACCGCCGGGTCCGGTGACGTAGCCGCCAAGGCCGAGCACGCACACCGGGTTCAGTTGGCGAACCACCTTGCGCGCCTGCCACAGAGCGCGCAGCACTTGCAGCGGCGCCTTGAGCAGCGAGGCGAAACCCTTGCCGCGCAGGCCGCTGACCTGGATAAGGTGCAGCGGCAAGCCGGCCTGTGGCACCAGTTCGTTCTCGATGCCGTTGGGAGTGCCGAGCCAGTGCACGGCGTAGCCGCGCGCCTGGAATTCGCGGGCGCAGGCCAGCGCGGGGAATACGTGTCCGCCGGTGCCACCAGCCATGATCAATACGTTAGCGGCCATGCTATGGCTCCTCCTCGGCGAAATCCGCTTCGGAAAATTCCGTTTCCTCGCTGCCGAGCAGGCTGCGCCGCTCCCACTCGATACGCAGCAGCAGGCCGAGGCTGACGCAGCAGATCACCAGCGAGCTGCCGCCATAGCTGAGGAACGGCAGTGTCAGGCCCTTGGTCGGCAGCAGGCCGACGTTCACCCCGATGTTGATCAGGAACTGACCGATCCAGAGGAACGCCAGGCCGTAGGCCACGTAGGCGGCGAAAAACTGCTTGGCCTTCTCCGCCCACAGGCCGATGTACAGCGCGCGGGCGCTGACGAAGCAGAACAGCGCGACGGTCGCCAGCGCGCCGACCAGGCCGAGTTCCTCGGCGAGCACCGAGAAGACGAAGTCGGTGTGCGCCTCGGGCAGGTAGAACTGCTTCTGGATGCTGTTGCCCAGGCCCACGCCCAGCCACTCGCCGCGACCGAAGGCGATCAGCGCCTGGGTCAGCTGGTAGCCGGAGCCGAACTGGTCGGCCCAGGGATCGGTGAAGGTCACCAGGCGCGCCATCCGGTAAGGCTGCGCCTGCACCAGGACGAACACCGCGCCCACCGCCAGCGCGACCATCAGGCCGAAGCGGAACAACCCGACGCCGCCGAGAAAGAGCATCCCGGCCGCCGCGCCCATCATCACCACGGTGGCGCCGAAGTCGGGTTCCAGCAGCAGCAGGCCGGCCATCGGCAGCAGCACGATGAACGGCTTGAAGAAGCCCATCCAGCTCTCGCGAACCTCTTCCTGGCGTCGCACCAGGTAGCCGGCGAGGTAGATCACCACGAACAGCTTGGCGATTTCCGAGGGCTGCACGTTGAACATGCCGAACCCAATCCAGCGCATCGAGCCGTTCACTTCGCGGCCGATGCCCGGAATAAGCACCATCACCAGCAGTCCGATGGCGCCGAGCAGCAGCATGCCGCCCAGGCGCTGCCAGGTGGCCAGCGGGATCATCATCACCACCGCGCAGGCGACGAAGCCGATACCGAGGTAAACCAGGTGGCGGATCATGTGATAGAGCGGGTTGCCGGAGGACGCCGCGGCGACTTCCGAGGACGCCGAGGTGATCATCACCAGGCCGAGGCCGAGCAGCGCCAGGCAACCGGCGAGCAGCGGGAAATCCATGTCCATGCCGCGGCGGCTGGCCAGCGGCGATGGGTACGGGCGAAGGAAGCCGAAGAGTGCCTGGCTCATTGGCTCAGCCCTCCCACGGCCTGGGCGAACAGGCGTCCGCGCTCTTCGAAATTCTTGAACATGTCGAGGCTGGCGCAGGCCGGGGACAGCAGCACGGCATCACCCGGCAGGGCCAGTTCGGCGCTGCGCCGCACCGCCTCGTCGAGGCTCGCCACGCGTACCTGCGGCACACCTTCGCCCAGCGCGGCGCCGAGGCGTTCGGCGTCGCGACCGAGCAGCACCACCGCGCGGCAGAAACGTTGCACCGGCGCGCGCAGCGCGGAGAAATCGGCACCCTTGCCGTCGCCGCCGGCGATCAGCACCAGCTTGCCGTCGATGTCCGCGCCCAGGCCTTCGATGGCCGCCAGCGCGGCGCCGACGTTGGTCGCCTTGGAATCGTCGTAGTAATTCACCGCGGCGCGCTCGCCGACCCACTGGCAGCGATGCGCCAGACCGCCGAAGGCTTTCAGCGCCGCGAGCATGCTTTCCATCGGCAGGCTGACCGCATGACCGAGGGCCAGCGCCGCCAGCGCGTTGGACTGGTTGTGCGCGCCGCGGATCTTCAGGGCGCTGGCCGGCAGCAGGGGCTCGAACTGGAACGCCAGCCACTTCTCGCCGTCATGCTCGATCAGGCCGAAACCGCGGATGTCCGGTTTGCCCAGGCCGAAGGTCAGGCGCGGCAGGTCGTCCGCCACCAGCGGGCGCGACAGCGCGTCGTCGCGGTTCACCACCACCTGGCGTGCGCCACGGAAGATCCGGTGCTTGGCCAGGTGATAGGCCGGCAGCCCGCTGTAGCGGTCCATGTGGTCTTCGCTGACGTTGAGGCAGGTGGCCACTTCGGCATTCAGTTGTTCGGTGGTTTCCAGCTGGAAGCTGGACAACTCGATGACGTACAGCTCGACCGCATCGTCGAGCAGGTCCAGCGCCGGCTGGCCGAGGTTGCCGCCGACGGCGACGCGCTTGCCGGCCGCCACGGCCATCTCGCCGACCAGGGTAGTCACGGTGCTCTTGGCGTTCGAGCCGGTGATCGCCACGATCGGCGCCTTGGCGTGCCGGGCGAACAGCTGGATATCGCCGGACAGCGACACGCCACGCGCCTTCGCCGCCTGCAGCGCCGGGGTGGCGAGAGCCAGGCCGGGGCTCACGTAAAGCTCCTGGGCGCGGCAGAGGAAGTCCACGTCGAGCTCGCCGCAGCGCACTTGAACCTGCGGATACTCCGCCTGCAGGGTCGCCAGCTCCGGCGGATTCGCGCGCGTGTCGGCGACGGCGAAGGGCACCCCCTGGCGCGCGAGGAAGCGCACCAGGGACATGCCGCTCTTGCCGAGGCCGACAACGATGCGGAATTGGTCGGAAGCGATCAGGCTCATCGGTATCTCGTTCCTCAACGCAGCTTCAGGGTGGCGAGGCCAACCAGCACCAGGATCACGGTGATGATCCAGAAGCGCACGATCACGCGCGGTTCGGGCCAGCCCTTGAGTTCGAAGTGGTGGTGGATGGGCGCCATGCGGAACACGCGCTTGCCGGTCAATTTGAAGGAGGCGACCTGGATGATCACCGACAGGGTTTCCATGACGAACACCCCGCCCATGACGAACAGCACCACTTCCTGGCGGACGATCACGGCGATGGTGCCGAGCGCCGCGCCCAGCGCCAGCGCGCCGACGTCGCCCATGAAGACCTGCGCCGGGTAGGTGTTGAACCAGAGGAAACCAAGGCCGGCGCCGATCAGCGCGCCGCAGAAGATGATCAGCTCACCAGCGCCGGCGACGTAGGGAATCAGCAGGTACTCGGAAAAGTTCGTGTTGCCCGACAGGTAGCAGAAGATGCCAAGCGCGCCGCCGACCATCACGGTGGGCATGATCGCCAGACCGTCGAGGCCGTCGGTGAGGTTGACCGCGTTGCTCGAGCCGACGATGACGAAATAGGTCAGCACGACGAAACCGGCGCCCAGCGGAATGCCGACGCTCTTCACCATCGGCAGGATCAGCGTGGTTTCCACGGGGGCCTTGGCGGTGAGGAAAAGGAAGATCGCCGCGCTCAGGCCGAAAACCGACTGCCAGAAATACTTCCAGCGGCTCGGCAGCCCGCGCGAATTCTTCTCGATCACCTTGCGGTAGTCGTCGACCCAGCCAATGGCGCCGAACGCCAGCGTCACCAGCAACACGGTCCACACGTAGCGGTTCGACAGGTCGGCCCAGAGCAGCGTGCTGATGGTGATGGCCGAGAGGATCAGCGCACCGCCCATGGTCGGCGTGCCCTTCTTCGACAGGTGCGACTGCGGCCCGTCGTTGCGCACCGCCTGGCCGATCTGACGCAGTTGCAGGGTGCGGATCATCCACGGCCCCAGGCACAGCGCCAGCGACAGCGCGGTGAGCACGCCCAGGATGCCGCGCAGGGTCAGGTACTGGAATACCGCGAATCCCTTGTAGAACTGTTGCAGGTACTCCGCCAGCAGCAGCAGCATGATCAGTGTGCCTCCGTCGCGCACAGGGCCTGGACGACGTTTTCCATCGCCGCGCTACGCGAACCCTTGATGAGAATGGTGGTGTCCGCGGCCTGCTCGGCGCGGATCGCTTCGATCAGGCTGGCCTGATCGGGGAAATGCCGGCCCGCGGTGCCGAACGCGGCGACGGCGTGGGCCATGTTCGGGCCGACCGCATAGAGGGCGTCGGCCTTGCCGGCGGCATAGGCACCGACGTCGCGGTGGCCCTGCTCGGCCCACTGGCCCAATTCGCCGATGTCGCCCAGCGCCAGCACCTTGCGCCCGGCGAAACCGGCGAGGATGTCGATGGCGGCGAACATCGACGCCGGGTTGGCGTTGTAGGTGTCGTCGATCACGCGCACGCCGTTCGGTGCCAACTGCGCCACGGCGCGCCCCTTGACCGGCTGCACGCTCTGCAGGCCGGCGACGATCGACGTCAGCGGAATCTCCAGGGCGTGCGCGGCGGCGGCGGCGGCCAGGGCGTTGGCGACATTGTGCCGGCCGAGCAGGTTGAGCTGCACGCGCGCGGAGCCGGCCGGCCCGCGCAACGTGAACGCCGGGCAACCGCGCGCATCGCGCGACAGCGCGTCGGCATGGAAGTCGGCGCCGGCGTCGTTCAGTGCGAAGCTGATGACGCGGCGTCCGGCGGCGCGCGCCGTCCAGATGGCGAACGCCTTGTCGTCGCGGTTGAGTACGGCGATACCGTCCGCCGGCAGCCCTTCGAGGATCTCGCCCTTGGCTTCGACGATCTTGTCCGGACCGCCGAACTCGCCGACATGGGCCAGCCCGGCATTGTTGATGATCGCCACGCTCGGGCGGGTCAGGCCGACGGTGTAGGCGATTTCGCCCAGCCGCGAGGCGCCAAGTTCGATCACTGCCGCCTGGTGTTCCGCGCCCAACTCGAGCAGCGTCAGCGGCGCGCCGAGGTCGTTGTTCAGGTTGCCGCGGGTGGCCAGGGTCGGCCCCTGCACGCGAAGGATCGCGGCGAGCAGCTCCTTGACGCTGGTCTTGCCGCTGGAACCCGTGACTGCCGCGACCTGGCCGCCGAAGGCATCGCGGTTGAGCGCACCGAGGCAACCGAGCGCCAGCCGGGTATCCGCCACCAGCAGTTGCGGCAGCGGCGCGTCGGCCACTTCGCGCTGCACGAGGGCGGCGACCGCGCCTTTGACGGCAACTTCGGCGAGGTAATCGTGGCCGTCGAAATTCGGTCCGACCAGGGCGATGAACAGTTGCCCCGGCTGGATCGCGCGGCTGTCGCTGCTGACGGCGGCGAAACTGACGTCGTCGCCGATGAGCCGGGCGTTCAGCGCAGCGGCGACTTCGCTCAGGAAAAGCGGCTTAAGCATGGTTCTGCTCCCAGGCGGCCAGCGCAGCGGCGGCTTCCTGCAAGTCGGAGAACGGCTGGCGCACGCCGGCGATCTCCTGGTAATCCTCATGGCCCTTGCCGGCCAGCAGCACCACGTCGCCCGGCTTGGCGCCGGCGACCAGACGAGCGATGGCGGCGCCGCGGCCTTCGACGAATTCGGCGTCATCCGCCGCGCTGAAACCGGCACGGATGTCGTCGAGGATCGCCGCCGGGTTTTCGTTGCGCGGGTTGTCGTCGGTGACCACCACGCGATCGGCCAGGCGCTCGGCGATCGACGCCATCAGCGGGCGCTTGCCGCGGTCGCGATCGCCCCCGCAGCCGAACAGGCAGAGCAGCTCGCCCTGTACATGCGGGCGCAGCGCTTCGAGCACTTTTTCCAGCGCATCCGGCGTGTGCGCGTAGTCCACCACCAGCAGCGGCTGCGAGCCTCCACCCAGGCGCTGCATGCGCCCTACCGGACCTTGCAGATGCGGCATCACCGCGAGGATTTCGTCCAGCGGGTAATCCATGCCGAGCAGCGCGCCGACCACGGCGAGCAGGTTGCTCAGGTTGAAACGGCCAAGCAGCGAGCTGCGCAGCAGGCCTTCGCCGTGCGGCGTCACCAGCTCGGCGCGCACGCCTTCGTCGCTGAAACGCGCCTGGCGGCAATAAAGGTAGGCGGACGCATCGTCCAGGCTGTAGCCGATCAGGCGCGATTCGCCAGGTTGCGCGGCCAGCTCGCGGCCGAAGGCGTCGTCCAGATTCAGCACCCGGCAGCGCAGACCCGGCCAGGCGAACAGGCGCGCCTTGGCGGCGCCGTAGGCCTGCATGGTGCCGTGGTAGTCGAGGTGATCGCGGGACAGGTTGGTGAACACCGCGATGTCGAAGGCCAGCGCGGCCACGCGGCCCTGGTCCAGCCCGTGCGAGGACACTTCCATCGCCACCGCGCGAGCGCCGGCCTGCTTCAGGTTGGCCAGGGTGGCCTGTACCGAAACCGGATCGGGCGTGGTGTGGCGACCGCTTTCCAGGGCGTGGTGGAACCCATTGCCGAGGGTCCCGACGATGCCGCAACGCTCGCCGAGACGATCCAGCGCCTGGGCGATCAACTGGCTGACGCTGGTCTTGCCGTTGGTTCCGGTGACACCGATCAGGCGCATCGCGCGGCTCGGCTCGCCGTAGAACCGCCCGGCGATGGCCGAGAGCTGTGCGGAAAGGTTCCTCACCGGCAACAGCACCGCATCGCCCTCGGGCAGTGCCGGCGCGCCTTCGCTTTCGTAAGCGACGGCAGCGGCCCCACGGGCGATGGCGTCGGCGATATGGATGCGACCGTCCTGGCTCAGGCCTGGCACGGCGAGGAACAGGTCGCCGGCGCGCACGGTGCGGCTGTCCAGGGTCAGCTCGCGGATCATCGCGGGATGGCCGCTTTCGGGCAGCAGCTTGTTCAGGGGCATGGTCATCAGCCGCGACCTCCCTGGACGGTCTTCGCATCGGCAGCCTGCACCTCGGCGGGCGGCGGCAGGTTGTCCGGAGCGATGTTCATCAGACGCAGCGCGCCGGACATCACCCGGCTGAACACGGGCGCGGAGACCAGGCCACCGAAGTAGCCGCTCTTGCTCGGTTCGTCGATGACGATGGCCATGGCGATGCGCGGGTTGCTCATCGGGCCGAAGCCGGCGAACAGCGAGCGGTAGGCGTTCTCGGTGTAGCCCTTGGTGCCGACCGAGGCCTTGCGCGCGGTACCGCTCTTGCCGGCGACGTGGTAGCCCGGCACCTGCGCGCGATAGACGCCGCGGGGCGCCTCGATGACCTGCTGGAGCATGCCCTGCATGGTCTTGGCGACGTCCTCGGGGATTACCTGGGCGCTGTCCGGCGTGCGGTCGACGCGGGCCAGCGAGAGCGGCACGATGCGGCCGTTGTTGGCCAGCGTGGCGTAGGCGTGGACCAGTTGAATCGCCGTCACGGACAAACCGTAACCATATGAGAGGGTGGCGGTCTCGGCCTGTTTCCACTCGCGATGGCTGGGCAGGTTGCCGACGCGCTCGCCGGGGAACCCGAGGCCGGTGTCCTGGCCGAAGCCGACTTTCTGCATCATGTCGTGGATGGCTTCGCCGCCGATGTCGAAGGCGACCTTGCTCATGCCGACGTTGCTGGAGTTGATCAGGATGCCGGTCAGGTCGAGGGTGCGGCCCTCGGTCTTCGACACGTCCTTGATGGTGTAGCGGCCGATCTGCAGCGATCCCGGCCAGACGTCGACGGTGTCGCTGGGTTTCCAGCGACCGCTCTGCAGCGCGGCGCTCATCGACAGCGGCTTCATCGTCGAGCCGGGCTCGAACACGTCGATCATCGCCCGGTTGCGCATGGCGGCCGGCTGCAGGTTGCGGCGGTTGTTCGGGTTGTAGGTGGGCTGGTTGACCATGGCCAGGATTTCGCCGGTCTTCACGTCGACCATCACCAGGCTGCCGGCCTTGGCGCCGAACTCGACCAGCGCATTGCGCAGCTCGCGGTGCGCCAGGTACTGCAGACGCAGGTCGATGGACAACGACAGCGCCTTGCCGGCCTTGGCGTTGCGGGTAACTTGCAGATCGCGGATCAGGTGGCCGCGGCGGTCCTTGAGCACCTGGCGCTTGCCCGGCACGCCGGCCAGCCATTGATCGAAGGACAGTTCGACACCCTCGCGACCGCGATCATCCACGTCGGTGAAGCCGACCACGTGGGCGGTGACTTCGCCCGCCGGATAGAAGCGGCGGAATTCTTCGATGGAGTAGACGCCCGGCACCTTGAGGTCGAGCACGCTCTGCCCCTGCTCGGGCGTCAGGCCACGCACCAGGTACATGAATTCGCGGTCGGCACTCTGCGCCAGGCGCTCGCTGAACGCCTTCGGCTCCTGGCCGAGTGCCGCGGCGAGGGCCGGCCACTGGTCACGCGCGGCCTGCAGTTCCTTGCCGTTGGCCCACAGCGTGGTTACTGGCGTACTGACCGCCAGCGGCTCGCCGTTGCGGTCGGTGACCAGCCCGCGGTGCGCCGGGATCGGCATGGTACGAACGCTGCGCGCGTCGCCCTGCCCCTGGAGGAAGTCGTGGTCGAACACGTGCAGGTCGACGATGCGCCAGACGATGGCCGCCACCATCAGGCCGAGCAGCGCCAGCACCAGGCGGAAACGCCAGGGATAGAGCGCGCCTTCGAGGCCGGTCATGGCGCCACCAGACGGATTTCAGCGGCCTGCGGAACGCGCATTTTGAGCTGTTCGGTGGCCAGGGTTTCGATACGGTTGTGCGCCGTCCAGGTGCTTTGCTCGAGGATCAGGCGGCCCCACTCGGCCTGCGCCTTGTCGCGAACGCTGAGTTCGGCATAGAGCGAATTGAGCAGCAGGCGATTCCAGTGCGCGCTGTAGGACACCGCGATCGCCGACACCAGCACGCCGATGAACAGAATCAGCATCAGCAGGCTGCCGGTCGGCAACGGCTTGGAGAACGAACGGCTCATCGCAGTTTCTCCGCGACGCGCATCACCGCGCTGCGGGAGCGCGGGTTGGCCTTGGTCTCGGCGTCGGAAGCGTACTGCGGCTTGCCGAGCAGCTTCAGGCGCGGCTCGAAGGCCTTTGGAATGATCGGCAGGTCGCGCGGTAGCTTGTCCGCTTCGCCCTTGGCGTGCTTGCGCATGAACTGCTTGACGATGCGGTCCTCGAGCGAATGGAAGCTGATCACCACCAGCTTGCCGCCGACTTCGAGGGCTTCCAGCGCTGCGTCGAGGCCGCGCTCGAGATCGCCGAGCTCGTTGTTGATATGGATGCGCAGGCCCTGGAAGGCACGGGTCGCCGGGTTCTTGCCCTTCTCCCAGGCTGGGTTGGCCTCGGTCAGCACGGCAGCCAGGTCCCCGGTACGGGTGAACGGCGTCTGTTCGCGACGCTGCACGACGGCGCGCGCCATGCGCTTGGCGAAGCGCTCCTCGCCGTAGTCCTTGAACACGCGGGCGATTTCTTCGTCGCTGGCGGTGGCGATGAACTGGGCCGCACTGATGCCGCGGCTCGGGTCCATGCGCATGTCCAGCGGACCGTCGTTCAGAAAGCTGAAACCACGCTCCGGGTCGTCCAGTTGTGGCGAGGAAACCCCGAGGTCCAGCAGGATGCCGGCGACCTTGCCGTCCAGCCCGCGAGCCCGGACCTCATCGCCCATTTCGGCAAAGCTGCGTTGTACAACGACGAAGCGGCCGTCTTCGGCCGCTAGCGTTTGTCCCGTGGCGATCGCCAGTGGGTCCTTATCGAAGCCCAGTAGACGCCCGCTCGAGTCGAGTTTTTCCAGGATCAGCCGGCTGTGTCCGCCACGCCCAAAGGTGCCATCGATATAGCAGCCACCCACGCGGACATCGAGGCTGTCGACGGCCTCGTGCAGCAGTACGGTGATATGGCGAAAGTCGCTGGTCATCAGGCTCACAGGATCAGGTCACGCAGTTCGTCCGGCAGCGCGCCGGGTTGTTTGAGAGCGGCGAGATCGGCGTCGGAAACCGCGTTCCAGGCGTCCTCATCCCACAGCTGGAATTTGTTCAGTTGACCCACCAGCATCGCGCGCTTGTCCAGCTTGGCGTACTCGCGCAGACGCGGCGGAACCAGGAAGCGACCGCTGCCATCGAGCTCGAGATCCACCGCGTTACCAATCAGCAGGCGCTGCAGGCGACGGTTCTCTTCACGCAGGGAAGGCAGCTCACGCAGCTTGGTTTCGATCAGTTCCCATTCGGGAAGGGGGTAGACACAGAGGCAGGGGTCCACGGCGTCGATGGTCACGATGAGCTGGCCAGAGCAACGCGAAACGAGCTCGTCACGATACCGGCTCGGCATCGCGAGTCGCCCTTTGGCGTCGAGACTGATGGCGTTAGCTCCGCGGAACAAGGTTGCGCTTCCCCAATAATTAGCTTTCCGTGCCCAAATAACCCACTTCGTGCCACTTCGTACCACTTCCGCACACTATAGAAATGCACGCACCCCACCGTCAAGGCACGCAAAGAGGTAAAAAACCCTTATGTGTCGGTGATTTAGAGATAAGAAGTCGGAGTTGGGACGAGCCCGGAAGAGGGATAAGGCTTAAATAGCGAATACGCGCAAGAACCTGAACTTCAAACTTAAAGTGATTTATTAAGAGTGGGCTCTTGCGGCGATCTGACAGGCGGGGAATACGGCAGAAAAAGAGGTGGAGAGTCGATCTGTAAGCCGGGTTCTGTCGAGGACAGTCATTCCTCTACGACGTACATCGCTGCACGCCTTTAGCAACCTACCCGGTTCCAGCGCGGGCCACGCCAATGGAACCCTATTTGGTCTTGCTCCGAGTGGGGTTTACCTAGCCACGGACTGTTGCCAGCCGTGCGGTGCGCTCTTACCGCACCTTTTCACCCTTACCGGCGCCGAAGCGCTTAGGCGGTTATTTTCTGTGGCACTTTCCGTAGGCTCACGCCTCCCAGGAGTTACCTGGCACTCCGCCCTATGGAGCCCGGACTTTCCTCCCTCCCATATTGCGGAACAATATGGAACAGCGACTGTCCGATCGACTCTCCGCCGGCAAGGGTATCTGCAGGCCGGATAACGAACAAGCCCAGTTTTACTTCTGGCGCTCGAGCGCGACCTGGTAAAGCAGGTTCTTGCGCACGCCCGTGATCTCCGCCGCCAGCGCCGCGGCCCGCTTGAGCGGCAGCTCGCCAAGCAGGAGATCGAGCACCCGCAAGGCTTCCGCGCTCACCGCGTCCTCACCTTCCGGCGCTTGCCATCCGGAAACCAGCACCACGCACTCGCCGCGCTGCTGGTTGCTGTCCGCCGCGATCCACTCGTGCAATTCGACCAGCGGCAGCCCCCTGATGGTCTCGAAGGTCTTGGTCAACTCTCGCGCCAGCACGGCCTGGCGCTCGTCGCCGAACACCGCCCGCATGTCCTCGACACACTCGAGAATGCGGTGCGGCGCCTCGTAGAAGATCAGCGTGCGCGACTCTTCCTTGACCTGCTCAAGGCGCGCGCGCCGGGCGGCCCCTTTGGCCGGCAGGAAACCCTCGAAGATGAAGCGATCCGACGGCAGTCCCGCCGCGGACAGTCCGGCAATCAGCGCGCAGGCGCCCGGCACCGGCACCACGGCAATTCCCGCCGCACGCACCTGGCGCACCAGGTGGAATCCCGGATCGGAAATCAGCGGCGTTCCGGCGTCGGAGATCAACGCGACATCCTCACCGGCCTGCAAACGCGTGAGGAAGCGCCCCCCATGCTCGCGCTCGTTGTGCTCGTGGCAGGCCGCCAGCGGTGTGGAGATGCCGAAGTGTTGCATCAGCCGCGCGGAATGCCGAGTGTCCTCGGCCGCGATCAGCGCAACGTCACGCAGGATGTCCAACGCACGGGCGCTGATGTCATCCAGATTGCCGATCGGCGTGGCGACCACATAGAGCGTACCGAACTGGGAATCCCGGGCAGCGGAAGTTGTCACAACACACCTCGCCATTGGCGCAAAAGCGCGCATTGTAGCCCGTTTCAGGCACCCGACATCGCACCACCGGGAGCCCTTGGGTACAATTCGCCCCTCTCTCGTACGAGCAACGGAAACGCTTACATGATTGCCTGCCTGCGTCCGCTCTCAGCACTCTGCATCGCCGCCCTTCTGGCCGCCTGCGCCAGCCAGCCCACCTCCAACCTCGGCGAGTTGCCACGCACACCGCAGGCCAGCATCGAACAGCTCCTTCAGCAGGCAGGCTCCGCCAAGCCGGAAGAAGCTGCTTCGCTGAGACTGTCGGCAGCCGACCTGGCGTACCGACAGAACAACCCCGAGCGCGCCGCACAGATCCTCGATCAGGTTTCGTTGGAGAACCTCAAACCGGCGCAGCAGATCTACGCCAGCACCCTGGCGGCCGAGCTCTCCTTGGCGCGCGGCCAGCCGAAGTCGGCGCTCAAAGCCCTCGAGCATCCGAGCCTGCAACGCCTGGGCGAGCTTCCGGTTGAGCAACAGACCCGCACCCAGATGGTCCGTGCCCAGGCGCTGCAGGCCGATGGTCAGGTCCTCGCTGCGGCGCGCGAGCGCGTGTTCATCGCCCCTCTATTGTCGGGACAACAAGCCAGCGACAACCATGAGGCGATCTGGACAATGGTCTCCAGCCTGCCGGACGACCAACTGCAACCGACCGCCGACGCCGATCTCGACGGCTGGCTGGCATTGGTCCGCGCCACCAAGCCGGCCGGCACGCTGCAACAGCAGAAGGCGGCGATCAGTGCCTGGCAAGCCCAGCATCCACAGCACCCGGCGGCTCAGCACCTGCCCGAGGCGCTGGTCAAGCTGCAGCAACTGGCCGATCAACCGCTGACCAAGGTCGCCCTGCTGCTGCCCCAGCAAGGCCAACTGGCCTCCGTGGCCCGCGCGCTGCGCGATGGCTTCCTGGCAGCCCAGTTCGAAGCCCAGCAGGCTGGGCAGAATCCGCCCCAGGTGACCTTCTACGACAGCGCGCAACTGACCTCGATGGATGCGTTTTACCGCCAGGCGCAGGCCGATGGCGTGCAGCTGGTGATCGGCCCGCTGGAGAAGCCGCTGGTCAAGCAACTGGGCGAACGCCAGCAACTGCCGCTGACCACCCTCGCGCTCAACTACAGCGACCTTGCCCAGGCAGGCCCGCCGCAGCTGTTCCAGTTCGGCCTCGCCGCCGAGGATGAAGCCCGCGAAGTCTCGCGTCGCGCCTGGCAGGACGGCATGCGCCGTGCCGTGGCACTGGTGCCGCGCGGGGAGTGGGGTGATCGCGTGCTCGATGCCTTCCGCCAGAGCTGGCAGGCCGCGGGTGGCACCCTGATCGCCGCCGAGCGGGTCGACCAGCCGGTGCAGTTGGCGCAGCAGATCGCCGACCTGTTCCAGCTTCGGCAGAGCGAAGCGCGGGCCAAGCGCCTGCAGAGCGCACTGGGCGTCGAGGTGGCGGCGCAGCCCTCGCGCCGCGCCGACGTAGACTTCATCTTCCTCGCCGCCACGCCGCAGCAGGCCCAGCAGATCAAGCCGACACTGACATTCCAGTACGCCGGCGACGTCCCGGTATACGCGACGTCCCACGTCTATTCCGGCAACAACGATCAGACGCAGTACCTGGACCTGAATGGCATCCGCTTCTGCGAAACACCTTGGCTGCTCGATACCGGCAACGCACTCCGCCAGCAGGTGAGCAGCCAGTGGCCGCAAGCCTCCGGCAGCCTGGGCCGGCTCTACGCGATGGGCGCCGACGCCTATCGCCTGGCGCCTCACCTGGGCCAGTTGAAGGCGCTGCCGGAAAGCAGCATCGACGGCCTGTCCGGCCGCCTGCACCTGAATCCACAGCAGCGCATCGAACGTCAATTGCCCTGGGCAGAATTCCGCGACGGCCGCGTCCAGCGCCTTCCGGACGACACATATTGAGCGACGGTCCCGATCGCCAGGCCAGCGGCCGCAGCGCCGAAGCCAGAGCGCTCCAGCACCTGCAACGCCAGGGCCTGCGGCTGCTGGCGCAGAACTGGTCGTGCCGCCGCGGAGAGCTCGATCTGGTCATGCTCGACGGCGATACAGTAGTATTCGTCGAAGTGCGCTACAGGCGTTACGACGCCTGGGGCGGCGCACTGGAGAGCGTGGACGCACGCAAACGCGCCAAGCTCGTCAGTGCAGCCGAGCACTTCCTGCAAAAGGAGTCGCGCTGGAGCAGGCATCCCTGTCGTTTCGACGTGATCGCCATCCGCGCCGGCAGCAATCTCCCTACGGATCTGAACTGGGTCCGCAACGCCTTCGATACCTGAAACGGCCGCCAACTGAAGGTCACTTTCCGATGGACATGCAATCCCGAATTCGCCAGCACTTCCAGGCCAGCATTGAGACCAAGCAGCAGGCCATGGACGTTCTGATTCCGAGCATCGAACAGGCCAGCCAGGCGATGGTTCACGCCCTGCTCAACGAGGGGAAGATCCTCACCTGCGGCAACGGCGGCTCCGCCGGTGACGCCCAGCACTTCTCCTCGGAACTGCTCAACCGTTTCGAGCGCGAGCGCCCCAGCCTTCCGGCGGTGGCGCTGACCACCGACACCTCGACGATCACCTCAATAGCCAATGATTACAGCTACAACGAGATTTTCTCCAAGCAGATACGCGCCCTGGGTCAGCCCGGCGACGTGCTCCTGGCAATCTCCACCAGCGGCAACTCGGCCAACGTCATCCAGGCGATCCAGGCGGCTCACGACCGCGAGATGCAGGTCGTGGCTCTGACCGGGCGCGACGGCGGCGGTATGGCCTCGCTACTACTGCCGGAAGACGTGGAGATTCGCGTACCGGCGAAAGTTACCGCGCGCATTCAGGAGGTCCACCTGCTGGTGATCCACTGCCTGTGCGACCAGATCGACAGTCAACTGTTCGGGAGTGAAGAATGATCCGGCAACGCCTTTCCCTGCTCGCCATCGCCCTCTGCCTGAGCGTGAGTGGTTGCAGCTCCGTACTCACGGCCACCCGCGACAAGCCTATAGACGACGATCGCGGTACGCGCACCATCGGCAGCAAGATCGATGACTCGCTGATCGAAACCAAAGCCGCGGTGAACATCGCCAAGGCCAACCCCGATCTCGACCAGAACTCGCACATTGTCGTCGCCAGCTACAACGGCGTCGTCCTGCTGGCCGGGCAAACGCCCCGAGCCGACCTGAAGAACCTTGCCGAGCAATCCGCCGCCGCCGTGCAGCGCGTCAAGCGCGTACACAACGAACTGCAGGTGCTCCCGCCCTCTTCCGCCCTGGCCCGCAGCAACGACTCCTGGCTCACCACCAAGATCAAGACGCAGATGCTCACCGACAGCGTGATCCCCGGCTCGCGAATCAAGGTGATCACCGAAAACGGCATCGTCTACCTGCTGGGCCTGGTGACCCACCAGGAAGCCAACCTGGCCACCAACAAGGTGCAGAGCGTTTCCGGCGTGCAGAAGATCGTCAAACTCTTCGAGTACATCGACTAGCAAGGTGCAGGCATGAAAAAGGCGACCCGAGGGTCGCCTTTTTTCATTTCACCACCTTGAGGCTCGGTCGCCCGCTCGGACGCGGCGGCTCGTCGTCCGGACCGTCACCGTCGTCTGCGGGCTCTTCACCCGGTGCGCTGGTGGGCTCCAGATCGAAGACCATGCCCTGTCCGTTCTCGCGCGCGTAGATCGCCAGAACGGCCGCCGCCGGAATGAACAGGCTGTGGGCGACGCCGCCAAAACGGCCTTCGAAACTCACCGCCTCGTTGTCCATGTGCATGTGCCGCACCGCGCTGGGCGATACGTTGAGCACGATCTGCCCGTCAGCCGCGTAGCCAGGAGGCACCTGCACCTTGGGGAATTCCGCGTTCACCAGCAGATGCGGCGTACATTGGTTATCGACGATCCACTCGTAAAGCGCGCGAATCAAATAGGGACGACTGGAGTTCATGAAGGCTCCTTGCTGTTAGCGCATGTCGCGCTCGACGGCAGACAGACTGGCCTTGAAGGCCTCGCGGGCGAACTGGCGCTCCATGTAGTCGAGCAGCGGCTTAGCCGGCCGCGGCAGCTCGATACCCAACAGGGGCAAACGCCAGAGAATCGGAAGCAGGCAGCAATCCACCAGGCTCATCTCCTCGCTGAGGAAGTACGGTTTGTCGCCAAACAGCGGCGAAACGCCGGTCAGGCTCTCGCGTAGTTCCTTGCGCGCCTGTGCACGCTCTGCCTCCTTGCTGCGCGTGTCGAGTATCCGATCCACCAGCGCGCACCAGTCACGCTGGATGCGGTGAATCAGCAGCCGGGTATTGGCCCGTGCGACTGGATAGACCGGCATCAAAGGCGGATGAGGATACCGCTCTTCGAGATATTCCATCACCACCGTAGACTCGTACAAGGCCAGATCGCGATCGACCAGAGTCGGCACACTGCCATAGGGGTTGGCTTCAGCCAAGCGTGGCGGGCAGCGCCCGGGCTGAACCTCGATGATCTCCGCCGCTATTCCCTTCTCCGCAAGCACCAGGCGCACGCGATGGCAGTAATGGTCTGCGGGGTCGGAATAGCAAGCCAACCGATTGGTTACGCTCATGGCGCTCCTCCTCGCTTGAAATAAAAAGGGCAGAAAACACAGCGCGCCCAATAAGGGCGCGCGCGTTGGATCAGATGAATCGCTCAGCGAATCAATGCACGTCTTTCCAGTATTCGCGCTTGAGCAGGTAGGCGAACACGAAGAAGAAGGCAAGATACAGCAGCACGTAGGTGCCGATACGCTGGCTTTCCAGTTTGACCGGGTTGGCCGAGTAAGCGAGGAAGGTCACGAGATTCTTGACCGTTTCATCGAACTGCTCTTCGGTTTGGGCACCGGTATTCGGAAGGACGGTGAGCTGGTCGCACGCCTCGTGGGTAATCGGCGTACCGGTGAGCGGATCGAACTGCTTCTTGCCGTCATCGACCAGTTGGACCTGCTTGCAACCCACCACCTGGCGGCCCTGCAGTTTACCCAGCACGTTAGGCATGCCAACGTTCGGGAACACCTTGTTGTTCACACCCCAAGGACGAGCCGGGTCTTCGTAGAAAGCCCGCAGGTAGCTGTAAAGCCAGTCGTTGCCACGAACACGGGCGACCAGCGTCAGATCCGGCGGCGCGGCACCGAACCAGACCTTGGCGTCGGCCGGATGCATGCCGTTCTTCATGTGGTCGCCGATCTTGGCACCGGTGAGCACCACGTTCTCCAGCATCACTTCTTCGGGAATGCCGAGATCCTTGGCCACGCGCTCGTAACGCTGGAACTGCGCACTGTGGCAGCCCATGCAGTAGTTGGCGAACGTGCGCAGACCGTCCTGCATGGCAGCCTTGTCGGACAGGTCGACATCGACCTTGTCCAGATGGACGCCATGACCACCAGCGGCGAAGGTGAATACTGGCAGGATTGCAAAAATCAGTGCAGCGAGTTGCTTTTTCATCAGCCATTCACCCTTTCCGGAACCGGTTTGGTCTTCTCGAGCTTGGTATAGAACGGCATCAGGATGAAGTACGCGAAATACAGAACGGTACAGATCCGAGATACCAAGGTGCGCTCCGGAGTCGGAGCCAGCACGCCAAGCACGCCCAGAATGACGAAGGCGATGCAGAAAACTGCCAGCCACACTTTGCTCAACCAACCCTTGTACATCATCGACTTGACCGGGCTACGGTCGAGCCAGGGCAACACGAACAGCACGGCAATCGCAGCACCCATGGCGATAACGCCCATGAGCTTGTCCGGAACGGCGCGGAGAATCGCGTAGAACGGCGTGAAGTACCACACCGGAGCGATATGCTCGGGCGTCTTGAAGGCGTTGGCCACTTCGAAGTTGGGCTTCTCGAGGAAATACCCGCCCATTTCCGGGAAGAAGAAGATCACCGCGCAGAACACGAAAAGGAAGACCACTACGCCAACGATGTCCTTGACGGTGTAGTAGGGATGGAAGGGAATCCCGTCGAGCGGAATGCCGTTCTCGTCCTTCTTCTTCTTGATGTCCACACCCTGCGGGTTGTTCGACCCGACTTCGTGCAACGCCAGGATGTGCAGCACAACCAGACCGAGAAGAACGATCGGCAGTGCGATCACGTGCAACGCGAAGAAGCGGTTGAGGGTGATGCCGGAGATCAGGTAGTCGCCGCGAATCCACTGGGTCAGGTCATCGCCGATCACTGGGATGGCACCGAACAGCGAAATGATCACCTGCGCGCCCCAGTACGACATCTGGCCCCACGGCAGCAGATAGCCCATGAAGGCCTCGGCCATCAGCGCGAGGTAGATCATCATGCCGAAGATCCAGACCAGCTCGCGTGGCTTCTGGTACGAACCATAAAGCAGGCCGCGAAACATGTGCAGGTAGACCACCACGAAAAACGCCGAGGCACCCGTCGAGTGCATGTAGCGGATGATCCAGCCGTACTCCACGTCGCGCATGATGTATTCGACGGAAGCGAAGGCTTCCTCGGCGGACGGCGTGAAGCTCATGGTCAGCCAGACACCGGTCAGAATCTGGTTGACCAGCACCAGCAGCGCCAGGGAGCCAAAGAAATAGAAGAAGTTGAAGTTCTTCGGTGCGTAGTACTTGGACAGATGGTCTTCCCACATCTTGGTCGCGGGGAAGCGCGCATCGACCCATTCCATGAATTTGCTCATCAGGCTTTCTCCTGGTCCACACCGACGACGATCACTGCATCCGATTCGTAGGAATGCGGCGGTACCGGCAGGTTCAAGGGAGCAGGTTGCGATTTGTAGACGCGACCGGCCAGGTCATATTTGGAACCATGGCATGGGCAGAAGTAACCACCGACCCATTCAGCCCCCAGGTCGGCGGGAGCGACTTCCGGACGATACGACGGGGAGCACCCAAGGTGCGTGCAGAGCCCCACGAGAATGAGAATTTCCGGCTTGATCGAACGCAGTTTCGGATCGACGTAGGTCGGTTGAACCGACGCTTTGGACTCCGGATCCGCCACGTTGGCAGCCACCTTGTCCAGATTCTTCAGAATCTCCTCGGTGCGGCGAACGATGAAAACCGGCTGGCCGCGCCACTCAGCAATCATTTGCTGACCCGGCTCGATCTTGCTGATGTTCACCTTCACCGGTGCGCCTGCGGCCTTGGCCTTGGCGCTTGGGAACCACGATCCCACAAACGGGACCGCGGCACCCGCCGCTCCTGCAGCACCCACCACGGAGGTGGCTGCTACGAGGAAGCGACGCCGGCCAGCATTCACGCCGTCATTGCTCATTAAGTCGTCTCCCATCAGCTTTGTGGCCTGTTGGTTCAGGCATCTACTAGGTAAATTTCGGGTCGCGCAAAAAGTTGCCAGATGGTAAAGAAAAGCCCCTTTTCTGACAAGGTAATTACCTGACCCAAATCAGCTGAACGCCTTGTGCGACGGGGACTCCAACGATGCGTCAAGTTGTCACACCAAAAGCGACCGCGCATAAAAAAACGCCCAGATCCGCAAGGAGATGGGCGTTTTTTTGAGGTCCAGCGAATTAGCGCTTGGAGTACTGCGGACGCTTACGCGCTTTACGCAGACCGACCTTCTTACGTTCGACTTCACGGGCATCGCGAGTAACGAAGCCAGCTTTGCGCAGGGCAGGACGAAGGGACTCGTCGTAGTCCATCAGGGCACGGGTGATGCCGTGGCGAATCGCGCCGGCCTGGCCGCTGACACCACCACCGAGAACGGTGACGTAGATGTCGAACTTCTCGACGGTCTCGGTCAGCTCCAGCGGCTGGCGAACCACCATGCGGGCGGTTTCGCGACCGAAGAACTGGTCCAGGCTGCGGTTGTTGATGGAGATGTTGCCAGTACCCGGACGCAGGAAGACGCGAGCGGTAGCGGTCTTACGACGGCCAGTGCCGTAATTTTGAGTCGCCGACATAATGAGCTATCCCGTTAAAACTTCAGTTCTTGAGGCTGCTGAGCGGTGTGCGGGTGAGCGGCACCCTTGTACACCTTCAGCTTGCGATACATGTCGCGACCCAGCGGGTTCTTCGGCAGCATGCCTTTGACCGCGGTCTCGATCACACGCTCAGGGGCTTTGGCGATCAGCTTCTCGAAGTTGATCGACTTGATGCCACCCGGGAAACCGGAGTGCGAGTAGTACATTTTGTCGGTGGTTTTGGCACCGGTAACACGAACCTGCTCGGCATTGATCACGACGATGTAGTCGCCGGTATCAACGTGCGGAGTGTATTCGGGCTTGTGCTTGCCACGCAGGCGGCTGGCAATTTCGGTGGCCAGACGACCCAGGGTCTGGCCGGCAGCGTCGACGACGTACCAGTCGCGCTTAACGGTTTCCGGTTTCGCAGTAAAAGTCTTCATTCGTTATAGCCTCAGGGGCCGCCCTGAAAAATAGACGGCGAATCTTACTTAATAGTGCTTGCCCTGACAAGATCAGGGTCGGCCGGAAACAGACGCTATCGGGGGCTCGGGTCAGCGCGTCCGCTACGGCAAAGGGTTCGGCGGGCTAGGCATCCCCACCTTCAATCCCAACGAGCTAGGCATCCCCGTCGAGAAAGCCGCGGAATTATGCCGATTACTGCAGAAATAGCAACCCGATTTTTCGTTTTCGCGCAATGGCTCCGCCTTCAGAACAGCTCCATCGTCCGCAACTCCGCCCCCGGCATCGGTCCTCGGCGGGACGCCAGGCGGTCGGCCAGACGGGTCGGCTCCGGCAATCGATAGCCGCGCCCCCAGCCAAGAACCAACTCGACAGCCGACTGCATGGAGACCCGATGCCCCGGAGAAACGATCAGCGGACGCACGCCATCCTTGCTGCGCAGGACCCAACCGATCATGTCTCCCCGATGCTTGAGCGGCACCTTCGCGCCTCGCTGGACGGCCAGCTCGCCGTGCTCGCCACAGAGGATGTTCTTCGCCACGCCAATAGTCGGTAGCCCCGTTACCACGCCCAGATGCGAGGCGATTCCCAGGCGACGAGGATGGGCGATCCCTTGGCCGTCGCAGACGATCAGATCCGGCAGCCGCGGCAGCGATTCCAGCAGCACCAGCAACGCCGGCAGCTCGCGGAAGGACAGCAGGCCCGGCACATAGGGCATGCAGGTGGGAACTCGAGCCACCGATTGCGCCAGCGGTAGAAGCGTCTGCGCATCGAGAAGCACCGCCGCGGCGCGGGTGACGGCGCCGCCCTCCTCGAAACCGACGTCGACACCGGCGATCACCCGCAGCGGAGGATAGTCATCGACGATACGAACCTGCCCGGCGAGCCTGGTCTGCAGGGCCCGGGGATTAGCCACGCTGCCATCCCAGCCCTGGAACGCTGGATTCGCCGAAGCGACGACCTCGGACATGCACTTCTCCTCTGTGATCCAGATTGGACGAGCGCATGGCCGACGGGTTCGCTAGAGTGTGCGCGCGATGATTTCCTTCATGATCTCGTTGGTGCCGGCGTAGATGCGCTGCACCCGAGCGTCGGCCCAGGCGCGGGCAACCGGGTATTCCCACATAAAGCCGTAACCGCCATGCAACTGAACGCACTCGTCGAGCACCTTGCACTGCAGGTCGGTGCTCCAGTACTTGAGCATCGCCGCCGTCGGCACGTCGAGCTTGCCGTCCAGGTGCAGTTCGAGACAGCGATCAAGAAACACCCGACCGATCTGTATTTCCGTGGCCATCTCGGCGAGCTTGAAACGGGTGTTCTGGAAGTCCGCGATGGCCTTGCCGAACGCCTTGCGCTCGCGGGTGTAATCCAGCGTCCACTTCAGCGCCGCCTCCGCCGAGGCCATGGCGCCAATGCCGACGGTGAGGCGCTCCTGGGGCAGTTCCTGCATCAGATAGGCGAAGCCCATTCCGGCCTGGCCGAGGAGGTTTTCCTTCGGTACCCGAACATCCTGGAAGAACAGTTCGGAGGTGTCCTGCGCCTTCATGCCAACCTTCTCCAGGCGCTTGCCCTTGGAAAAGCCGGGCGTTCCCGCCTCGACCAGGAACAGGCTGGTGCCCTTAGCGCCCGCCTTGGGATCGGTCTTGGCGACGACGATCACTAGGTCGGCGAGAAAACCGTTGGTGATGAAGGTCTTCGAGCCGTTGATGACGTACTCGTCGCCGTCCTCCACTGCGGTGGTCTTGACGCCCTGCAGGTCGGACCCCGCTCCCGGCTCGGTCATCGCGATCGCCGTGACCAGTTCGCCCGTCACCATCCGTGGCAGGTACTTCTGTTTCAGCGTCTCGCTGCCGTAATGCAGGATGTAAGGCGCGACGATGTCCGAATGCAGCGAGAAGCCGATACCGGTCAGGCCCAGCCGGCCGACCTCCTCGATCACCACGGTGCTGTAGAGAAAATCCGCCGCCATGCCGCCGTATTCCTCCGGCAGATGCGAGCAGAGCATCCCCGCCTCGCCGGCCTTGTTCCAGAGGTTCCGGTCGATGTGACCGTCCTTCTCCCACTGCGCGTGGAACGGCACCGCTTCCTGCTCGAGGAACTTGCGCACGCTGTCGCGAAAGAGTTCGTGGTCGGAATTGAACGGGGTTCTGGGAATCATCGGATCACCTTCGGATGCGTCTGTTATTGGAGTTGTAGGCAGCATGAGCCCGAGACTGTAGGCCACGCCGACCCGCTACACACTGGACACAAGCGACAAAAAATAAGACGATCCTGCCGGAAACTGACGCTTATACCCCACTATTTACCTATAAGAACAAGAGCATGCCAAACGCGACCTCCGTGCCCCTGCGGGTCAGCATTCTCGCCACCGAAGGCTCCTTCGGCTCGACGCTGATGCAGGCAAAAGACTTCTTCCACATGGCCAGCGTGCGCCACGGCAAGCAGCTCGGCCTGGGCCCTACGCTGGAAATCCACCTTGTGAGCCCCGACGGCCGCCCGGTACGAAGCTTCAGCGACGTCAGCATCCCGGTGAATGGCGGGCTGCAAGCCGCCGACGCGATCATCCTGCCGGCGTTCTGGGGCAACTTCGATGCGCTGCGCGAGCGACATCCGCAGGTCCTGCAGTGGTTGCGCGACTGCCACACCGCCGGAGGTGCCATCTGCGGCGAGGCCACCGGAGTGTTCTGGATGGCCGAAGCCGGGCTGCTCGATGGCAAGGAAGCGACCACCTACTGGCGCTTCCATGAGGAGTTCGCCCGCCGTTATCCACGCGTGCAGCTGAACCAGGACAAGCACCTCACCGACGCCGACAACCTCTACTGCGCCGGCGGCGTGACGTCCGCCTGCGACCTCTACATCTACCTGATCGAACGTTTCTGCGGCGCCGCGGTGGCGCAGGGCGTGTCGCGCGATATTCTCTTCGAGGTGCAACGCAGCTACACGCCGGGAAGAATCGGCTTCGGCGGGCAGAAGCTGCACCAGGACGTCGCCGTGCTGCAGATCCAGCACTGGCTGGAGGAGCACTTCGCCGACAAGTTCCGTTTCGAGGACGTCGCCCGCGAACACGGCATGAGCATTCGCAATTTCATGCGCCGCTTCCAGGCCGCCACCGGCGACAAACCGCTGCATTACCTGCAACGCCTGCGCATCGAGACGGCCAAGGGCCTGCTCTCGGCGACGCGCAAGAGCATCAAGACGATCAGCTACGAAGTGGGTTACGACGACGCGAGCTTCTTCGCCCGGTTGTTCCGTCAGCACACCGAACTGTCGCCGAACCGCTATCGGCAGCAGTTTCACCACAAGGACATGTGAGCGGGCGCAGAGCTTGGGGTCGCCGGGCGACGAGCGCGGCGACCAGGACGGTCGCCGCGCTGCGGATCAGGGGCGGTGCGGACGCGCGAGGAACTCGTGCGACTGCATTTCCAGCAAACGGCTCAGGGTGCGCTGGAACTCGAAGGTCAGCCGGCCGCCGCTATAGAGGTCCTTCAACTCGACCTCGGCGGAGAGGATGAGCTTGACGTTGCGGTCGTAGAACTCGTCCACGAGGTTGATGAAGCGGCGCGCCATGTCGTCCTTCGCGGCGTCCATCTTCTCGACATTCGAGACCAGCACCGCGTGGTAGACCTTGCCAAGCTCGATGTAGTCGTTCTGGCTGCGCGGGCCGTCGCAGATATCGCGGAAGTCGAACCAGGCGACGTCCTGGCAGACACGGCGCGCATGGATGGCACGGTTCTCGACCATCAGGTCGACATCGTCCTCGGCGTGCTCGCAGTCGTGCAGCAGGCTGACGAAGCTCTGCGCCATGAGCGCATCGACCTCGGCGGAAAGCGGCCAGTGGAACAGCTCGGCCTGCTCCAGCGCGCGCAAGCGGTAGTCGACGCCGCTGTCGACGTTGACGATCTCGGTGTGCTTCTTCAACAGCTCGATGGCGGGCAGGAAGCGCGCGCGCTGCAGGCCGTCCTTGTAGAGGCCGTCGGGAACGATGTTGGAGGTCGCCACCAGGCTCACGCCATTCTTGAACAGCTCCTCGAGCAGGGTCGCCAGGATCATCGCGTCGGTGATGTCTGAAACAAAGAACTCGTCGAAGCAGATCACCCGGCTCTCGTCGGCGAAACGCTTGCCGATGATGGTCAGCGGGTTCTTCTCGCCCTTGAGGGTTTTCATTTCCTCGTGCACGCGCTTCATGAAGCGGTGGAAGTGCGTGCGGGTCTTTTCCTTGAACGGCAACGCGTCGAAGAAGGTATCGACCAGGTAGGTCTTGCCGCGGCCGACACCGCCCCAGAAGTACAGGCCCTTGATCGGCCCCTGGCGCTTCTTGCCGAACAGCTTGCCCAGCAGGCCGGATTTGTTCTGCTCCGCCACGAGGTCGTCGTACAGGCGTTGCAGGTGCCGCACAGCTGTTTCCTGCGCCGCATCGTGGAAGAAGTCGGGACGTTTCAGGTCAGCCTGATAGCGCTCAAGAGGGGTCATGGCCGGGTCGGGGTCGTGAAGCGGGGCCGACACTTTAGCGGCGGCCTCCGGGGTTGGCAATTGGCTGAGGTCGTTCAAGGCACTGTCCTCACGGTTGCAGATAAGGCGGACGGTTGCCAGCGATGAGGGCGCCGCGAGGACCGCGGCGTTGCGTGGCGCACGTCGTTGGAGAACGTGCGCGCCACTATGTTCCGTCAGGCGACGAGGCTGGAGAGCGCCTCGCGCAGCCGCGCCATGCCGGCATCACGCTGCGACGCGTCGGCGTAGGCCGGACTCTGCGCCAGCAGCTCGCCATCGAGCCACAGCGCGAAGCGATCGGCATCGGCGCGCAGGTCGAGCGCGTCGGCGCCCTCCTCGACAACGCGCTGGCTGGCGGCACCCGCCGCCTTGGGGTCGGCGAAGGCACGCGAAAGCAGCAGCTCTTCGCCATCGGCGGCGAGAAAGCGGAACTGGAAGCTGCCGTCGCGCTCGCGGAAGCTGACGAACCGCGCCCCCTTGGCGGCCTTCTTCTTGCCGCCGGCGGGGCCCTGCGCCTGGCTGCGGAACGAGCGCAGGCCGACCGACTCGCGCAACTGCTCGAGGAACGGCGTGGCGGTCCTGCGCGCCTTGGCGGCGCCGGCAAGGAGGATGTCCTCCAGATCGGACGGACGCTCGACCAGGGCGTGGTAGCGTTCGCGCCCCTCGCCGAGCTCGTCGTCGAGCAGCTGGAACAGGCGCTGCTTGGCTTCGCCCCAGGCCAGGCCGCTCAGCAGCTCGTCGCGGAAAGCCGCCAACTGGGTGGGCGTGGCGAAGGCCTGGTAGAGGGTGAACAGGTGCGAGTTGTCCGGGTCCTTCGGCTCGCCAGGGGCGCGCGAGTCGGTGACGATGCGGGCGATGGCATCCTTGAGCTGCCTGGCGCTGCCGAACAGCGGGATAGTGTTGTCGTAACTCTTCGACATCTTTCTCCCGTCCAGGCCCGGCAGCGTCGCCACGCCCTCTTCGATCACCGCCTCTGGCAGGGTGAAGAGCTCCCTGCCGGCACCGAACAGGTGGTTGAAGCGCTGGCCGATGTCACGAGCCATTTCCACGTGCTGGATCTGGTCACGCCCGACCGGCACCTTGTGCGCGTTGAACATCAGGATGTCGGCGGCCATCAGAATCGGGTAGCTGAACAGGCCCATGGTCACGCCGGCATCCGGGTCCTCGCCGTTCTCCAGGTTCTTGTCCACCGACGCCTTGTAGGCGTGCGCCCGGTTGAGCAGGCCCTTGCCGGCGACACAGGTGAGCAGCCAGGTCAGCTCGGGGATTTCCGGGATGTCCGACTGCCGGTAGAAGGTCGCGCGCTCGGGGTCCAGCCCGCAGGCCAGCCAGGTGGCGGCGATCTCCAGGCGCGAGCGCTGGATGCGCAGCGGGTCGTCGCACTTGATCAGCGCGTGGTAGTCGGCGAGGAAATAGAACGAATCCGCCTGCGGATCGCGGCTGGCGACGATCGCCGGGCGAATGGCGCCGGCGTAGTTGCCCAGGTGCGGCGTGCCGGTGGTGGTGATTCCGGTGAGGATGCGTGTGGTCATGGCGTTCGCTTGTTGGCGGCGTTCGGTCAGAGGCGAGGCAGCAGCAGATCTTTCAGATCGGTCAGTTTGCCGTGAAAAAAGTGGCCGCATTCTGCCACTTTCAGCAGCTCATGGGCACGCGCCTGCGCAGCGCTCCAGTCGAACACCCGCTGCGGCTCGATCACCTCGTCCTGCTCAGGCTGGATCAGGGTGATCTGCCCGTGCGACGGCAGGACGAAGTCCGCACCCAGGCGCATCACCGCCGGCGCGATCATGAACACCTTCTGCACGGCGATGCCGCGGGCCTCGAGGCGCGCCGCCAGGCTGGCCACGACGAAGCCGCCGAAGGAGAAGCCGAGCAGCGTCAGCGGCAATCCCGGATGCTTTGCAAGCAGCCAGTCGGCCGCGGCCTCGGCATCGTCCACTTCGCCTTCGCGCATGTCCGAGGCACCGGCACTGGCACCGACCCCGCGGTAATTGAAACGCAACGTCGTATAGCCACAATCGCGGGCGGAACGCTGCAGGGTGGAAACCACCTTGTTCAGCATGGTGCCGCCCTGGATCGGATTGGGATGGCAGACCAGCGCCAGGCCACGGGCCTCGGGCAGGTCGAGGTTAAGGGCTTCGAGTTGGCCGCAGGGGCCGTCGAGCAGCAAGGGGGTTTCGCGGGTGAGCAAGGGGGAACTCCGTGACCTCGTGGCGGGTCGACTCGTCTTGGTTGAACCCCGGCGGATTTCAGCGGACTGCGCGAAAAACCACCGGGCAGAGGGATCGCGAGATCCCTCGATCGCATCCGGCGTCGCGGTCATGAAAGCCGCGACGACAAGCCTGGCGACACGCATCGCGGTATACAGCCCAGGCCCGAGCCGGTAACGTAAAGCAAAGCCGTTTATAGAGGAAGGACTCGTGGAACAGACGCTTACGGCCTGGTTGCTACCGGCCCTCACCCTGCTCGCCGGCATCGCCATCGGTTTTCTGGTCGCCCGCCTGCTGCCGCACGCCGCGCCCAATCGCACGCAGCGTCAACTCGACGATCTGCAGGAACGCTTCGATACCTATCAGAGCGAAGTGGTCACCCACTTCAACACCACCGCCGGCCTGGTGAAGAAACTCACCCAAAGCTATCAGGACGTGCAGGAGCACCTGTCCGACGGCGCCAACCGTCTGGCCCTGGACGAGCTGACGCGCCAGCGCCTGCTCGCCGCGCTGCACGCCGACGAAGCGTACAGCCCGCGCGAACGCCTGACGCCGCCGGCGAGCGTCGAAGTGCCGAAGGACTACGCGCCGAAAAGCGCCGACACCGCCGGCACACTGGCCGAAGGCTACGGCCTGAAGAATCGCCATTGACGTCGCAAACCGGTTGACGAAAGCCCCGCCGATGCGGGGCTTTTTATTGGCGGCTCATTGGCTGCGAGCGCTGGAACCAGCACCGCGGAAGCCTGCCGGGTGCCTGATCGCGAACGCTATCGGCTTGGTGAGAAGCGCGGCGCCCGGTGGATTTCAGGCATGAAAAAGCCCCGCCGAGTGGTAATGCGGTTCACTGTAGCGGTGGTCGAACCCGAACAGTCCCTCCCCAGCCCCTCTCCCATAAATCGGCGAGGGGAGCAACAGGGACCACCTTGAAGTGAACAGCACCACGCTCATGCGGGGCTTTTGCGCGGACGCCTATACGACGATCCCGCGGCCATAGACGCCGCGGGGCCGTATACAGAGTTGTCAGATCGCGCCGCGCTGGCGAAGCAACTCCAGCACCTGCCTGACGCCCTCTTCCAACGTTACCTGTTCGGTATCGATGACCAAGTCGGCATCCTGCGGCTCGTCGTAGGCGAAGGAATCGCCCGGAATGTTGCCCTGCCCGGCGGCGTACAACCCCTGCGGATCGCGCGCGCGGCAGGCGTCCAGGGACGCCTTGACGTGCACGGTGATCAGCCGCTGCGCGCCGATGAGGGTCTTCGCCTGCTCGCGCCCTTCGGCGTCCGGGGCGA
This sequence comes from Pseudomonas sp. PS02288, assembly GCF_029959715.1. Taxonomy (NCBI): domain Bacteria; kingdom Pseudomonadati; phylum Pseudomonadota; class Gammaproteobacteria; order Pseudomonadales; family Pseudomonadaceae; genus Pseudomonas; species Pseudomonas sp. PS02288. The sequence goes on from NZ_JASCPA010000034.1 coordinate 46,209, forward strand.
CGAACGCGGCCAGCGTCAGCAGGCCGGCTTCGTTGAACTGGCGTGCCACGTGGGCGGCACGGCGCCAGTTCTCGGTGCGCCCGGAACGGTCCTGCGGCAGGCCCTTGTTCAGGTCTTGGCGCAGGTTCTGGCCATCCAGCACATAGACAGCGCGGCCGGAATCGAACAGCTTGCGCTCGACCGCGTAGGCCAGGGTGCTCTTGCCCGCGCCGGAAAGGCCGCTGAACAGCACGGTGGCCGGCTGCTGGCCGAAACGTGCGGCGCGCTCCTCGGTGGACACGTGCGCCAGCGCGCCGTGATGACCGCCAGCGCCGCTACCGAGCGGCTGCGCGACGATCATGCCGGCGCCGACAGTGCCGTTGGTGAGCCGGTCGATGACGATGAAGGCGCCGGTGGTGCGGTTTTGCGCGTAGCCGTCGAGGGCGATGGAGGCATCCAGGGCGATGCGCACCTTACCGATCTCGTTGAGCGCCAGGGTGCTCGCCGGCACTTCCTGCAGTTCGTTGATATCGATCTTGTGGGCGAGGCTGGCAATCGAGCCCGGCACGTAGCTGGTGGCGCGCTTGATGTCGTATTTCTTGCCCGGCAGCATCGGCTCTTCGGCCATCCACACCAGCATGGCGTCGAAGCTGTCGACCACCTGGGGACGATTGTCGGCGTGCACCAGCATGTCGCCGCGCGACACGTCGATCTCGTCTTCCAGGGTCAGGGTGATCGCCTGGCCAGGCCCGGCCTGCTCCAGTTCGCCCTCGTAGGTGACGATGGACTTGACCCGGCTACCCTTGCCCGACGGCAGCACGACGACGTCGTCACCCTTGTGCACCACGCCGCTGGCCAGGGTGCCGGCGAAGCCGCGGAAGTTCAGGTTCGGCCGGTTGACGTACTGCACCGGGAAGCGCATGTCGTCGAAATTGCGGTCGCCGGCGATCTCTACGGTCTCGAGGATTTCCATCAGCGACTTGCCGGTGTACCAGGGCGAGCGCTCGCTGCGGTTGACCACGTTGTCGCCCTTGAGCGCCGACATCGGCACGAACTCGAGGGTGGTCGGCTTGAGCTGGATGTGCTCGGCGAACGCCAGGTAATCGGCCTTGATCTGCTCGAACACCGACTGGTCGAAACCGTTGATGTCCATCTTGTTGATCGCCACGACGATGTGACGGATACCCAGCAGGGAGGCGATGAAGCTATGGCGCTTGGTCTGCGTCTGCACGCCGTAGCGCGCATCGATGAGGATGATCGCCAGGTCGCAGGTGGACGCACCGGTGGCCATGTTGCGGGTGTACTGCTCATGGCCGGGGGTATCGGCGATGATGAACTTGCGCTTGGCGGTGGAGAAATAGCGGTAGGCGACATCGATGGTGATGCCCTGCTCGCGCTCGGCCTGCAGACCGTCGACCAGCAGCGCCAGGTCGATGTCGTCACCAGTGGTGCCGACCTTCTTGGAGTCGCGGGTGATGGCTTCCAGATGGTCCTCATAGATCATCTTGGAGTCGTGCAGCAGGCGCCCGATCAGGGTGCTCTTGCCGTCGTCGACGTTGCCGCAGGTGAGGAAGCGCAGCAGCTCCTTGCGTTCGTGCTGGGCCAGGTAGGCGAGGATGTCCTCGCTGATCAGCTCGGATTGGTGCGACATATCAAAAGTACCCCTGACGTTTTTTCTCTTCCATGGAGCCCGCGCCGTCGTGATCGATCACGCGGCCCTGGCGTTCGGAAGTCCGGGTCAGGAGCATTTCCTGGATGATGTCGGTGAGGCTGGTCGCCTCGGACTCCACCGCGCCGGTCAGCGGGTAGCAGCCGAGGGTGCGGAAACGCACCATCTTCTTGGTGATACGGGCTTTCTCTTCGTCGGAAAGGTGCTCGAGGATGCGATCGTCGTCGATCATGATCAGCGTGCCGTTCTTCTCGATGACGTCGCGCTCGGCCGCGAAATACAGCGGCACGATCGGGATCTGTTCCAAATAGATGTACTGCCAGATATCCAGCTCGGTCCAGTTGGAGAGCGGGAACACGCGGATCGACTCGCCCTTCTTCACCTTTCCGTTGTAGACGTTCCACAGCTCCGGGCGCTGGTTCTTCGGGTCCCAGCGGTGCTTGCTGTCGCGGAAGGAATACACGCGCTCTTTCGCGCGGGACTTCTCTTCGTCGCGCCGCGCGCCACCGAAGGCGGCATCGAAACCGTATTTGTCGAGCGCCTGCTTCAGCCCTTCGGTCTTCATGACGTCGGTGTGCTTGGCACTGCCGTGGGTGAAGGGGTTGATGTTCTGCGCCACGCCGTCAGGGTTGATATGGGTGATCAGATCGAGGCCCATCTCGGCGACCATCTTGTCGCGGAATCGGTACATCTCCTGGAATTTCCAGCGCGTATCGACGTGCATGACCGGGAACGGCAGCTTGCCGGGGAAGAAGGCCTTGCGCGCCAGGTGCAGCATCACGGCGGAATCCTTGCCGATGGAATACAGCATCACCGGGTTGTCGAACTCGGCGGCGACCTCGCGAATGATGTGGATGCTCTCGGCTTCCAGCTGCTTCAGATGCGTCAGTTTGTCGACCATGGCTACTCACGGATAGGGGTACATACGGCCAGCGGGCCGTGGACGAGCGCGCACTCTAGCACAGCGCCTTCTTCTATTCAGGGAGCCATCTAGATCGAAACGATCTAGCGTTATGCCCTCGGACACGCCTGCTCAGATCGGGTTGGGGCAATCGATGAACAGGTGTTCGAGGGCGAATCGGCGCGCCAGATAATCGCCGAGCGCCTGCACGCCGTAGCGCTCCGTGGCGTGGTGGCCGGCGGCGATGAAGCTCACGCCATTTTCCCGCGCGCTGTGGAAGGTCTGCTCCGACGCCTCGCCGGTGAGGTACAGGTCGACGCCGGCGGCGATCGCCTGATCGATGTAGCCCTGCGCCCCGCCCGTGCACCAGGCGACCCGCTGGATCGGCGTATCGCCCTCGATCAGCAGCGGTTCGCGCAGCAGAACGTTCTGCACGCGCCGGGCGAAATCGCGCGCCGCCATGGGTTCGGCGAGCGACCCCACCAGCGCCACGTTGCGCGGATTGTCCGGCTCCAGCGGGCCCTCGACGATCAGGTCGAGCTGGCGCGCCAGCTGCACGTTGTTGCCGACCTCGGCATGCACGTCCAGCGGCAGGTGATAGGCCAGCAGGCTCATGTCGTGGGCCAGCAGGGTCTTCAGGCGGCGGCGCTTCATGCCGACCACGCAGGGATCTTCGCTCTTCCAGAAGTAACCGTGATGGACCAGCACCACGTCCGCCTCGACCTCGGCGGCAGCGTCCAGCAGGGCCTGGCTCGCGGTCACGCCGCTGACGATCCGCTGCACCTGCGGTCGCCCTTCGACCTGCAGGCCATTGGGGCAGTAATCCTGGATGCGTGCGGCATTCAGGTAACGGTCGGCCTCTTCGACCAGGGCACTCAGGGCGACGGCCATGGGCTTCTCCACACAAGGGTTCGGGACCAGAAGCCGGCCCGGAGGCAGGCTTCGGCAAGGGCTGTCCATACTACGGAAAAGCGCGGCAGCAGGTGAAACCGCTGCCCCTCGTTTTTACCAGGACAGCCCTTATAATGCCGCCACTTCGGGCGCCGCGCGGGGACCGATCCGCGCCGCACCGCTGCCAGTACGACCCGCGACGCCGATACGGCGCGCTCCATTTCCCGACGAGACTTTCCTGCGATGCTCAAGGCTCTGCGCTTCTTCGCCTGGCCCCTGGTGGTGGGTTTGCTGCTGGCGATGCTGATCATTCAGCGCTATCCCGAATGGGTCGGCATGCCCAGCCACGAGGTCAACCTGCAGCAGGCGCCGATCTCGATCCTGCCGCAGCGGCAGGGCCCGGTGTCCTACGCCAGCGCGGTGGTCGCCGCGGCGCCGGCGGTGGCCAACCTGTACACCACCAAGGTGATCAACAAGGCCAGCAACCCATTGCTCGATGACCCGCTGTTCCGCCGTTTCTTCGGTGACAACATGCCCCGCCAGCGGCGCATGGAATCGAGCCTCGGCTCCGCGGTGATCATGAGCCACGAAGGCTACCTGCTGACCAACAACCACGTTACCGCCGGCGCCGACCAGATCATCGTGGCCCTCAAGGACGGCCGCGACGCCCTCGCCCGAGTGGTCGGCAGCGACCCGGAAACCGACCTCGCGGTACTCAAGATCGACCTGCCGAAACTGCCCGCGATCACCCTCGGCCGCTCCGACGACATCGCCGTCGGCGACGTAGTGCTGGCCATCGGCAACCCGTTCGGCGTCGGCCAGACGGTGACCATGGGCATCATCAGCGCCACCGGACGCTACCAGGACCAGAAGCTGAACACCTACGCCGACTTCATCCAGACCGACGCCGCGATCAACCCCGGCAACTCCGGCGGTGCCCTGGTCGACGTGCAGGGCAATCTGATCGGCATCAACACCGCGATCTTCTCCAACAGCACCAGCGGCGGCTCGCTGGGCATCGGCTTCGCCATCCCGGTGAAGCTGGCCCAGGAAGTGATGGAGGCGATCATCGAACACGGCCAGGTGATCCGCGGCTGGCTGGGGATCGAGGTGCAGCAGTTGACGCCCGAACTGGCGACCTCGTTCAAGCTGGACAGCGGCGTGCTGGTGGCTGGCGTCTATAACGGAGGCCCCGCGCAGAAGGCCGGCCTGCAACCCGGCGACGTGATCGTCAGCATCGACGGCGTGACCGCGCGGGACGGTCGCGCGGCGATGAACCAGGTCGCCCGCGTGCACCCCGGCGAGAACGTCACCATCGACGTGCTGCGCAACGGCAAGCCGCTGAGCTTCAAGGCTCCGGTCGGCGTGCGCCCGCCCCCGGCGCCCCCTGCCCCGGCCGCGACGCCGAACAAGAAGTAGGCCCGCCGCAACGAAAAAGACCGGGACGCTCGACGCGCCCCGGCCTTTTCTTACCCGTGCTTCACTCAGGCCTGCGGCAGGCCCAGCCCGGACAGCGCCTCGATCAGCGCCGCGTTCTGCTCCGGCGTACCGATGCTGATGCGCAGGAACTGGGCGATGCGCGGCGCCGTGAAGTGCCGCACGATGACGCCCTGCTCGCGCACCCCGGCCGCCAGCTGCGCCGCATCGCGCTGCGGATGCCGGGCGAAGACGAAGTTCGCCGCCGACGGCAGCACCTCGAAACCCAGCCCCTTCAGCTCGCCCACCAGCTTCTCGCGGCTGTCGATCACCGCCGCGCAGGTCTGCTCGAAGTACGCCCGATCCTCGAACGCCGCGGCCGCGCCGGCGATGGCGATGCGATCCAGCGGGTAGGAGTTGAAGCTGTTCTTGACCCGTTCCAGCGCCTCGATCAGCTGTGGGTGACCGATCGCCAGGCCGACGCGCAACCCGGCCAGCGAGCGCGATTTCGACAGGGTCTGGCAGACCAGCAGGTTCGGGTAGCGATCCACCAGGCTCACCGCGCTCACGCCGCCGAAGTCGATGTACGCCTCATCGACCAGCACCACCGAGTCGGAGTTGGCGCCGAGCAGTCGCTCGATGGCGTCGAGACCGAGCAGGCAGCCGGTCGGCGCGTTCGGGTTGGGGAAGACGATGCCGCCGTTGGGCTGCGCGTAATCCTCGATGCGGATCTGGAACGCGTCATCCAGCGGCACGGTACGGTAATCGATGCCGTAGAGGCCGCAATAGACCGGATAGAAGCTGTAGCTGATGTCCGGGAACAGCAGCGGCTGGCCGTGCTGGAACAGCCCGTAGAACGCGTGGGCCAGGACCTCGTCGGAACCGTTGCCGACGAAGACCTGCTCCGCGCGCACGTCATGGAACGCGGCGACCGCCTGCTTGAGGCGCTCGCCGTTCGGGTCCGGGTACAGGCGCAGGGCGTCGCCCAGCTCGGCCTGCATGGCGGCGATCGCTTTCGGCGACGGGCCATAGGGGTTCTCGTTGGTGTTCAGCTTGACCAGCTTGGTCAGTTTCGGCTGCTCGCCCGGCACGTAGGGCACCAGGTTCTTGACGAAGGGGCTCCAGAATTTGCTCATCTGCCCTTCTCTCCTCGAATACGTTGCATTAGGGGTGACGGGTATCGCTCCGCTCAATGCACGAAGCTACGACCCCGTAGGGTGCGCCGTGCGCACCGGAACACTCACAAGGTGCGCACGGCGCACC